>JAJRZB010000011.1 GCA_024275455.1 Bacteroidota bacterium
GGTGATGCAACCCTTCCTTTCCCAAATCAAAATTATGTTTATCATGATACAACACTTACCAGAAAAAATGAATTTATTTTACCGATGATACATTTAAAATATTCTCCTGTTGAGTGGTTTAATATTAAACTTGCATACACAAATACTTTATCGCGCCCCAGCTACAATCTTATAATGCCGAGAATTGATTTATTAAGAGATGCAGTAATTTGGAATAACTATAAGCTTGAGCCGGAATTCTCTAGAAATATTGACGTTTATTTATCATTTCAAGAAAATAAACTTGGTCTCTTTACTTTAGGCGGATTTACTAAAAGTATTGAAAATATGATATTCTGGCAGGATAAAAGAGTGATTTTAGATCCGGCAAAATACGATTTACCAGAATCCACAGATAAAAAATATATTTTTACTCAAATGAATAATATTCATGATGCAAGTGTTTGGGGAATTGAAGCTGATTGGCAAACACACTTTTGGTATTTGCCGAGTGTTTTTAAAGGACTGATCTTAAATATTAATTATACTTATATTTATTCTGAAGCAAAATATCCCAGAACAATTGTAGAAAAATAATTCGATCAAACTACATTTAGATATAACTATACTAACATAGATACCTTTTATACAGGTACTCTTCAATTCCAACCGGATCATATTATAAATATTCAACTAGGTTATGATTACGAAAGGTTTTCTGCACGAATTTCAATGTTATATCAATCGAAAATATTTCAAAGTTCCAATTTCTGGAATGAATTATCAACGCACAGTGATTCTTACTTAAGATGGGACTTTTCTGTTAAACAAAAACTGCCATGGTTGGGACTGCAAGTATTTCTTAATATCAATAATTTAACAGGAGCTAAAGAAACAGATATAAATTCAGGCTCCGGAAATCCAACCTCAATTCAACATTACGGTACAACTGCAGATTTTGGAATCAGACTAAGGTTATAAATATAAACTAACAAATACATTTATTAAGGAGGCAACTATGAAATTAAAAAGACTTTAAGTTTTGCTGATGTTTATTTTACAAATTTCAGTATTTGCACAAGACACACTTAATGTACCGGCATTTTTTCCTGATACTGGCGACCCGGCGTTATTGGATTTTATTCTTGCAGATACAACTGAGACCGGAGAAAGAGCTAACCCGAACAGATATTATAAACTTGGTAGAGATAGTATTTATATTATGAGGGGGCAACTTCTTGTTGATTTTAATTTGAAAATAATTGATGATGATGACCCTACCAATTCGACAAGACCACCTATAATTGTTAGAGGTAAATATGATGACGGCGTGAATGTTAAAGACCCGTTTGCTTTTGTTGAAGACGGGCTGGAAGTATATTTTAAAAATATTATATTTACAGGAATTGACTTAGATAGAAAAGCGGGTGATTGGACTGGCCCGGCAATATTTAAATCTGATAACACAAAAGGTGTTTTTGAAAATTGTGTTTTTAATCAATGGGATTGGGTAATTTATAGTACCGGAGCAAATAATAAAATCTTTATTAGAGATTGTGTTTTCAGAAATAACAATATTAACTGGCATCCTTTTGTTGGACAGCAGTTTTATTGTGGCAATGTTCCGCTTGATACTTTGGAAATAACAAATACCACTTACTTTAATTGCAATGCTTTTTTTGTTGGTCTGGAAAATAATATTACAAACTATGTTCGTTTTGAGCACAACACTTTATTTACTTCAACAGCCGATATGATTAGAGCAAGATTTTTAACAAACGGAAAGTTTTTAAGCAATATAATTTACGGTAATCAAGTTTTAGGTGAAACTGAATATGAAAGAAATGCCGGATGGTATACATCAAAAGGCAGACACGCCAGTATATTTGACTTTGATACTGTAGCAACCGATCTTATGGCGACTGCAGGTTTAACTGAAGCTGATAGATATATTGAAATTAAAAACAATGCCTATTTCTGGCCTCAGGAGGTTAAAGATTTCTGGGCTAATAATGATAGTGTTAGCGGAATTACCTGGATGAATGCTGAAACAATGGCTATGTTTAATGATGATGCCAACTATCCGTATTTGACTGATGAAAATAATGTTGAAGCAGATCCTCAATTTACAAATAGTGAAATGACCAACTGGATGATTTCTGAAATTGTTGGATATGCGGAAAAATTTAGAACGGGGCAAGCTGCACCTTTACGCAATTATGATGCGTTTGTTAATTCGGGAGAAATGTTAATGCTACAATGGCCTTTGCCGGAATCAATGGTTTATTCAAACACTAATTTAATGACTGCCGGGCATGATGGTTTACCGGTTGGAGACTTAAATTGGTATCCAGATAAAAAAGTAGAGTGGGAGGCTTTACAGTTAACCGGTATTAGAAAAGATGAGTCTATTGAATTACCAAGTAAATATTCTTTATCTCAAAATTATCCTAATCCGTTTAACCCGAGTACGGTAATTAATTTTAGTGTTCCCAAAAGCGGTGTTACTACTCTTAAAGTTTTTAATGTACTAGGTCAAGAAGTTGCTACCTTAGTTAATAAAGAATTAAGTGCGGGCAATTATAAATATGAATTTGATGCCGGTCAATTAACTAGTGGTCTTTACATATATCAATTGCAGTCAGATTCCTATTCTGAAGTTAGAAAGATGATGCTTATAAAATAAATAGAGTATATGTATTTAAAAAAATATTTAGTCCTTCTTTTTTTATTTGTACCATTAAAAATTATTTTTAGTGGCACATATTTTATTGATCCCATTAATGGTTCAATATATAATAACGGTTCTAAACAACATCCATGGAGTACTTTAGAAGAAGTTCTAAAAATTAAATCAATAAAAGGAAAAGACACATTAGTTCTACTAAGTGGTTTTCATGGAGAAAATATTATTCTGACTGGTAAAAGCAATTTACCGATAGTAATCGTTGCTGGGCAAAATGAGAGTCCAAGGTTACTTCAAATAAATATCAAAGGTAGTAATTGGATTATTGATGGTTTGAATTTTAATTCTGAAAACAGAAGTAATAAAGGAACTCCCAGATTCTTTGATAATGGAGTGTTTCTTATTTTAGATTCAACATCATCCAATAATATTGTCCGGAATTGTATTTTTCAGTCAATTGAGAATTCGGAAAAATGGAGTATTGATGACTGGCGAAAAAATGTATGGAGTGGAATAAGGGATTTCGGGAAAAACAATATTATTAGAAAGAATTTATTTAAAAATATCGCTTACGCTATTGAGTTAAATGAAACTGCTAAATTAGGACTAATTGAAAAGAATATTATTGAAAATTTTTCAGGTGATGGCATTAGAATTGGAGGTGCAGATTCTTGTACAGTTCAATATAATAAAATTATCAATGGAGTTGAACTTGATCCAAATCCAAAAGATGGAAATCATGAAGATGGAATACAGTCGTGGGTCGGAAAGGTTAATGATGATGCAGTTCACAATTTAGTAATTCGAGGTAATTATATTCAGTCTTACACTGATACCAATCAATCCTTTGTAGCAAGAAATTTACAAGGTATAAGTTTATTCGATGGACCTTACAAGAATTTATTGATAGAAAATAATGTTGTAATTATTGAGCACTGGCATGGTATTGCACTTTTTGGTGCGTATAATTGTCTGATTATTAATAATACGGTTTTACCAATACCCGGAACTTTTCCTTATGTTGCTGGACCACCGTGGATTGGTATATTTTCTCATAAAAATGGAACGCCAAGTAAAAATAATATTATCAGAAATAATATTGCAGAAAACATGGTTATAAAAAACAATGGAGCAATTGCAGATAATAATCTTATTGATCCGGTAGCGTTTAAATTTGTAAATGATTATAAAAATTTTGACTTTACACCAAAACCGAATTTTGTTTATGGTGGAAATACTATAATTGATAGTGGAAATTCTAAAAGTGCTCCAAAGATTGATTTTAATGGTGTTTCGAGACCTCAAGGGAAAGAAGTTGATATTGGTGCATTTGAATTACAATATGAATGTAAATAAAATCACGACTTTTAATCTGCGTATGAGAATCGGATGAATCAAAAGGTATTTAAATACTTTGCAATAATATTATTGTGGTTAACCTCTTTGTTATCAGCGTCTAATTACTATTTGGATCCTGCCATTGGATCTTTAGCAAATGACGGTTCCTTTAATAGTCCATGGAACGATCTCAAATCCGTTTTAACACAAAAGACTATAAGTGATGGAGATACATTATTTTTACGTAGTGGATTTCATGGCTCTGGTTTTGGTATCATAGGATATCATAATACTAGTGTTGTCATAAAAGCTCAAGAAGGGCATGTACCTTATGTGTTTCAAGTATATATACTTGGAAGTAATTGGGTTTTAGATGGAATTCTATTTACGCCTGAATGGAATCGCGGGCATGAATTTTATGCCAATTTTGAAAATGGCACCTTATTTAAGTACGATGCTAATTCTCATGATAATATAGTCCAAAACTGTGAGTTTAGATCGTCTAGAAATACTACAAATTGGTCGGTACAAAATTGGCGAGATAGTGTTTGGAGCGGCTTAAAGGATTACGGAAAAGATAACATTACCAGACATAATCACTTTAAAAATGTTGCATATGGTATTACAGCTAATTTTGGTTCTGAAGGGGCAGTATTCTTAAATAATATTGTTGAAATTTATTCAGGTGATGGAATTAGAAATGCCGGTGCTGATAGTACGATTATAGAATACAACCAAGTAAGAAATGCAGTTGAATTGGATCCCGATCCATTTACAGGAAATCATGAAGATGGAATTCAAGGCTGGGGAGATACCAGAGGGTTAATAATTAGAGGGAACTTTGTATATAGTAATACTTCTGTAGATTCAATCCCTTTTATTGCCCCCATTCAAGGAATTGTTATATTTGATGGTTCAACAACTGATGCAATTATTGAGAATAATGTTGTTGTTACAGAACATTGGCACGGAATAACTCTTTTGGGTGCTTACAATACAAAAATAATTAATAATACAGTATTACCTGTCCCTAATGTTACTGCTACACAAGGTCCCCCTTGGATTAGAATTGATAAGAAAAAAGATGGTACGGCTAGTTCAGGAAATATTATTAGAAATAATCTTTCAACTGATTTGGTAGTAGAATCAGGAAGTTCAGTTGTAGATCATAATATTGTAAGTCTTTCAGCATCATTATTTTGCAACGATTATGCAAATTGGGATTTTACACCTAAGCAAGATTTTATGTTAAGTGGAAAAGCGATAATAGATGCCGGTTCAATCATTGATGCCCCAGCGATTGATATTGAAGGAAATATAAGACCGCAAGGAAATGGAATTGATATCGGGGCATATGAATCACCTTATTGGCTTTACCCTTTGCCTGATAATTTATTAACTACATTTGAACAAGATTTTAATAGTGATGTTGATACTTCATTCTGGGCAAATAATTGGGCAACAGGAAAAATCATTGGTGATAGAGATGGAGAGTCATTCAAGTATATAACTGATAGTCTTGATAATTATTTTTTAGGAATTGTTCTTGATTTTCAAAACTCTAAATCATTATTTATAAATTTAAGAGAAAATCCATACGTTAGTTTTAAAGCAAAAGTAAATGGAAACCCAACTATTGATGGTACGGTTGTAGATTCTATCCCAATTGGCTTAGACTTAATAAACCCTCAAGGAAACAACATTGGATTCTTTTATTTAAAAGATATCATAGCTGCAAACGGTGAATGGCAAGAATGTTTTTATGATTTTTCCGAAATTGCACAAATAGCCGGGATGGACAGCGTTGCAATGATAAGGTTTAACCCTGGAAAAGAAAGGTTTGATGGATTTGTTTCTTATTCGGGATCTGTTTCAATTGATGATTTTAAATTAGGTGAAGCAGCTTTCGTACCCATAGATACGGGAGAACCAATACTTTTTAAATCAATACCAAAATTAACCGATAAATTTTATTCTACTTGGAAAGTCACTCCAACACATCAACCAATGGATGGAGTAACTGGTTTTAGTAAAGGTGAAGTTTCTACTTTTAGTAATATGGGAATATTGGTGCGATTTAAGGATAACAAAGTAGATGCATACAATGGTTCAGGGTATGAAGCGGAAAACGAATTAATTTTTGAAGCTGGTAAAGAGTATACAATTAAAGTTATTGCTGATATAAAAGCACAAACATACTCTGTGGATGTAACCCCAGAAGGTTCAGACAAGCCTGTCAGAATTGGTACTGACTTTTTATTCAGGACAGTTAACCCTCAAGATACTTTAAATTACTTTGCAATGGTTATTAATGAACTTGAATCTTGGGGAGGAATACCTGGAAGCAGGTTGAATCCATCATTTATGGAAGATAACTATGAATTAAATTTTGTCAGTAATAATGCAATAATTCCACAAAAAAAATATTTCAGTATGACCTTTAATATTACTCCAACAGCTCAAAGATTAAACTCTGCAATTGCTTTACTTAAAGGTGAAGCAATTATGAATGGTTGGGAAGAATTAAGTATAATACTAAGATTAAACAATCAAAATAAATTTGATGTAAGAAACGATGGAGAGTATAAAGCGGATATAGATTTAGAATATATAGCCGGTGTAACATATTCAGTTACTATGAATGTAAATATTCCTATGCAAACATACAGTGTATTTATAACTCCGGAAGGAAGTTAACAAATCAATATTGCTTCTGATTATGTATTTAGAGCATCTGCTGATACCATCAATACACTTTCGCAGCTTACAATTATTGGTGGAATATGGGGAGGGAGCATAGGAGAAGTTATTTTAACGAATAATATAATTACAAATATTAGCATTAATAAAAATGAATTGCCTTCTGAGTTCTCTTTATCACAAAATTATCCGAATCCGTTTAATCCGTCTACAACAATAAAATATTCAATTCCCTCGCTAGGGATGTTGCATGAAACGTCTCAACAAATTCAGTTAAAAGTTTATGATATTCTTGGTAAAGAAGTTGCTACACTTGTAAATGAAAATCAAAAACCAGGATTTTACAAAATTAATTTTAATGCTTCTAATCTTTCAAGCGGAATTTATTTTTATGCTCTTAAAGTTGGCAGTTTTTTTCAAACAAAAAAAATGATTTTACTTCGGTAAAATATAGGTAAAATTTTATGTTCAGAAGATTAATAAGATATTTATTTATTTTAATATTTGCTGTACAATTGCAAGCACAACAAAAAAAAGTTTTTTGGGAAACAAACAAACAACTTACTCCGTTCCGTTTGCCATTACCTTTGCTAAATGAAGAAATAAATTATATAGATTTAGATGATGATGGAGATCCTGATGTTTTGCAAACAAAAATTAACGGTACTATTCCAATTCAGTGGATAGATGATGATGATGACATGAAAAAAGGTGACATAGAAGGTGATATGGATTCCGACTGTTTAATGATTGATAGAAATATTGACGGACTTTACGGAAGCGAACATGATTTAATTTTGGATTGGAATGATGAGCATGGAGATAATCTAGCTGACCTTCAAGTTCTTGTTGATTATTCCGGTTTAGATGATAGAGGTTTGTGGAAAGCTCATTATATGTGGTTTATTGATACTGATAAAGATCAATTATTCAATTATATTGATTGGAATACTTTAATAATGGAAGGATGGGAGCATTCCGGAAGGGCAAAATTCTTTTTGGATTATCATGGTAAAAGTATTTTTCTTAAGGTTCATGCTAATACATTTAACATTAATGATTTAGAATATAATTGGGAAAATCCTTTCTTGTTTTTTGATCCGGATAATGACGGACAAACGGAGATATCAATTCGATATATTGATAATCCGACAATCGTTAAAGGCTTGCCTCCGGTTAAAGAAAATGAAAATGTTAATAAAATTAAACGAACAGTTTTATTTACTAAGAAAATTACTTCTGTTCAAATGGGATTTGATTTAGATAATGATTCTAACCCTGAAAATGAATTAGACTTTGATATGAGTATAAAATTTTCCGGTGAAGGATTTGATTATTCTGATCAAATACATAAGTATAAATCCTTAAGAGGTTTACCTGAAGCAGATAAATATTTTTTTGATCCAAGATGGAGACAATTAGAAGAATTAGTTTATACAGACCACGAAGTTGGATATCAACTTCCTTTTAAAAGAGGAAATTGGAATGAATGTTGGCTTGTATTGATGAAGATGATGATTGTCATAGATGGGAACGAGTTGAATTTTATAGCCCGAAAGATTTATTTAAAGTTGGTTCTAAACAGGGTGGGCTCGATGATAATCCTCAAGCTGATGTTTCAGGTGATAGAGGATAATGGGATTTGGATTTTTCCGGTAAAGGCAAATTGTATATTGGTAGGTTTGATGGAAGAATTCACTTGTATGGTGCTGAATGGGGAGCTTGGAGAATTGATCAAAATGCAAAATATTATCAAGGTTGGCAAGGTTGGAGGGGTGAAAATTTACAACCGGAAGATTTAATTGATAAAGAGCCGAATATTTTTGCTACAATTAAATATTCTGATATGAATAATAACGGGTTCATTGATTTTATTCAATATGATCTTGACGGAGATAAAAAATTTTAAACAAATGTTAGTTTAATTGAATTAGGAATTAATGATAGTTGTGAAACTATTGATATATCTGAATATGAGTATGAAGATTTCAATAAATTATATAGACAAAGTGCAAATGGTTTATGGAGTAAAGCAAAAATATTTATTAGCTTAGCTGCTAAGAATGGATTGAATTATAATTGGTATGCATCATTGCTAAATCCAAAATCTATAAGAGAAAAGTACAATAATGGATATTGGCTAAGTTTCTACCTATATAGAGATCTGAAACATTATGCTGAATTAAAACTCGATGAAAACTTTAGTAGTCTCCTAGATACACTTTATTATTCTTCGGAGGGTTATAATATTAAATAAATTCATATTGCTAAACCAAAATGATTTTTAACTTATTATTAAATTAAAACTATGAAAAAAATAATTATTACTGTCACTTCAACATTTCTTTTACTAATATTATTTAATTATTGTAGTGAAAATCCTACTCAAATTAAGCTAAGTTTTTCAAATAATACGAAAACTGATATAATTGAAAAAACAATTGAAGTGGATAGAAATAAACTAAAGAATTTTGCGGAGGACGACCTGACCAAACTGAAAGTAATTAATAATGCTACGCAAGAAGAAATAGTTTATCAACTAATCGATTTAAATCAGGATGAAAAAAATGATAAGTTACTTTTTCAAATCAGTATTAAAGCAGGAGAAAAAAAGTCAGTAACGATTTTTAAAGGTAATGAAGTAAAAAACTTTAACTCTAGAACTAAAGTATATGCGAAATTTGTTCCGGAAAGGAAAGACGATTTTGCTTGGGAGAACGATAGAATTGCCTTTAGAATGTATGGCCCAGCTTTAGAAGCCTCTGGTGAAGTTAGTAACGGAATTGATGTTTGGGTAAAAAGCACTAGAAATTTAGTTTTAGATAAATGGTACAAAGGAGAAGATTATCATACAGATCATGGTGAGGGTCTTGATTATTATAAAGTAGGACCAAGTCTTGGGTGTGGTGGGTCAGCTTTGCTTGAAAAAGAAGAATTAAATAAATCAAAGAATTTTATAAAATGGAATATTATTGCTAACGGTCCTGTTAGAACCGTATTTGAATTAACATATGCTCCAAGAGTTTATAAGGGTAGCAAGATAACGGAAGTAAAAAGAATTTCACTTGATTCTGGAAGTAATTTAAATAAGATAGAGGTAAAATATATTACGGATAGTGATTCGATTACTTTTAAAAATATTATTGGTATTGTAAAACATTCAGGAGAAGATGAAGGAACTATAAACTTCAACAAAGAAAAAGGTATTTTTACATACTGGGAACCAACAAACAAAGAACATGGAAACACTGCAATAGGAATTATTGTAGATACTGAGACAATTGATAAGATGGAAGAAACACCAGAACAATATTTAATAATACTTAAAGAAACGAGTAAAAAAACATTTACCTATTATGCCGGTGCCGGTTGGTCAAAGAGTGGAGATTTTAATAATCCGAAGGAATGGATTGATTATTTAGAAAATTTTAATAACGAAGTAAAGACTTCTTTAATGTAAAAGAAAAATATTTTTTATGAATAGACATAAAATAGTTGAAAGGATAATTTCCGAAAAAGTAGTTGCTGTTGTTCGATTGAATAAAAAGACTGATGCACTAAAAATAGTTGATACAATTTATAAGGGTGGTATAACATCAGTTGAAATTACGATGACAACTCCTAATGCCTTAAATTTAATTGAGGAATTAAATAATATTTACGGTGATAAATTATTAGTAGGAGTTGGTTCGGTATTAAAAAAGGAAGAAGCGAGAGAAGCAATTAGAGCCGGCGCTAAATATGTTGTTAGCCCTATATTAGATGTATCGATTATAGAAGTTTCGCATAATTTTGATATTCCGGCATTGCCCGGTTGTTTTACGCCGACAGAGATATACCAGGCACATGAAAGGGGTGCTGATATAATTAAGGTTTTTCCTGCTAATATTACCGGGATGAGTTTTTTTAAGGCAGTTAAAGCTCCAATTCCATTCTTAAAGTTAATGCCAACCGGTGGTGTAACTTTAACAAATGCTAATGAATGGATCAAAGCCGGTGCATGTGCTATAGGGATTGGTAGTTCTTTGTTGGATAAATCTGCCATTGCAAATAATAACTATAAGAAAATTAAAGAAAACGCAAAAATATTGATTAATAATATTAACTCTATTGAGAATTAACAAATGAAAAACAAAGTAGTCACATTTGGCGAAATTATGTTACGCTTATCTGCACCTCAACATAAGCGTTTTATTCAGGCAGATTGTTTTGAGGTTGCATTTGGAGGTGGTGAAGCTAATGTTGCTGTTTCTCTTGCCAATTATGGAATGCATAGTTTTTTTGTTTCCAAATTACCGCTTCATGAAATAGGACAAAGTGCTGTAAATCATTTACGAATGTTCGGAGTAAATACTGATTTTATTATCCGTGGCGGAGATAGAGTAGGAATATATTTTCTTGAATCCGGTGCTAGCCAACGTCCTTCAAAAGTTATTTATGACAGAGTGAACTCGGCAGTTTCTACAATAAAAAGAAAGGAAATTGATTGGGATATAGTTTTTAAAGGAATTAGCTGGTTCCATTGTACAGGAATAACACCTGCACTTGGAGAAGAGATAAGAAAAGTTTTATTAGATGCTTGCAAAGCTGCTAAGAAAAATAAGGTTATAATTAGTTGTGACTTAAATTTTAGGAAAAAACTATGGACTGAAAAAGAAGCTCAAGAAACTATGAGACCATTAATGAAGTATGTTAACGTTTGCATTGCAAATGAGGAAGATGCACAAAAAAGTTTAGGATTAAAAATAAACAGTAGTAATATTGAGAATGCTGAGTTGAATAAAGAATCATATTATGAGGTTGCACATGAACTAAAGAGAATTTACAATTTTGATTCTGTAGCAATTACTTTACGAGAAAGTTATTCTGCATCACGTAATGGTTGGAGTGCCATTTTATTAGATAATAAAAATTGTAAAAATGTCTATCATTCAAAGCGCTATGATATTACTATTGTGGATAGAGTTGGTGGAGGAGATTCCTTTGCAAGTGGATTAATTTATGGACTTATAAGCAAAAAGAATACAAAAGAAGCCTTAGAGTTTGCTGTTGCAGCTTCTTGCTTAAAGCAAACAATACCAGGTGATTTTAATTTGGTTAATATTGAAGAAGTTGAAAAACTGGTTAATGGTTCCGGTTCAGGAAGAGTAGAGAGATAAAATATTAGACATGTAATAATTGTTGTATCAAACCGTTTTACGATTGACATAGCATTGGATTGTTGTGTTAAATATCTCAATCGTTCCAATAAAAAACCTTGTGATTTATTTCAATGTGATAATTATTACACTTGGAAAAATGATTAATAAATAAAATAACTATGGAGATACAATGGAAGTAAGATATTCCCCAGATAAAAAAGGCTTTTCTAGAATGACAAATGAAGAGATTAGAGATTCATTTTTAATTGACTTATTTCATAAAAATAAAATTACAATGGTTTATTCTGATATTGACAGATCAATTACTGCATCAGCTGTTCCTGTTGGTAAAGAGCTTAAGTTAACAGCATCAAAAAAGGAAATGGCGGCTAAGTACTTTGCAGAAAGAAGAGAGATTGGAGTAATAAACATTGGAGATACAGGTACTATTATTGTAGATAAAAGAGTTTACACAATGAATAATAGGGATGCACTTTATATTGGACGTGGAGCAAAAAAAATATCATTTAAAAGTAAAAACTCTAAAAAGCCTGCAAAGTTTTATATAGCAAGTTATCCCGCACATACAAATTACCCTACAACTCATGCTAAGTTTGAAGATGCAACTCCAGTTAAACTTGGCTTGCAAAAAGATGCTAATAAAAGAACAATATACAAGTATATTTATCCGGATGGAATTAGGTCATGTCAATTAGTTATGGGCTTAACTGAACTAGAAGAGGGAAGTGTGTGGAATACAATGCCGGCTCACACACATCAAAGGCGTTCTGAAGTTTATATGTATTTTGATTTGAACATGGATAACTTTGTTGTTCACCTAATTGGTGAACCGAATAATACTAAACATCTTATTATTAGGGAGGGACAAGCAGTACTTTCTACAAGTTGGTCTCTTCATTCAGGAGCTGGAACACAAAATTATTCCTTTATTTGGAGTATGGGTGGAGAAAACCAAGACTTTGATGATATGGATTGGATTCCATTAAAAAATATTAAATGATTATGAGTTTTATTACTGTGTCATACTGAATTTATTTCAGCATCTCCTTTTGCTGAAAGTAACTTTTAATGAAAGTGTCTGTTCTAATATCGATTTGTTTTAGATTCTGAAAAAAGTTCAGAATAACTCAATAAGAAAGTTATAGTTGATGAAAATAGGTAGTAATTATATAAAGACTAATCGAATAAATAAAACTTGTTAAGGTTCAAAAATGATTTTAGACAAATTCAAACTTAATGGTAAAACAGCTTTAGTAACCGGGTGCAATAGAGGAATAGGTAAAGCAATAGCAATAGGCTTAGCTGAAGCTGGAGCTGATATTATAGGGGTATCGCGTTCTGGAAAAATGAATGAAGCTGAAGAAACAATATTAGCTTTGGGAAAATCATTTAAAAGTTATGTTTGTGACTTTTCGGACCGGAATGATTTATATTCGTTTATTAAAACAGTAAAAGAAGAACACAACCAAGTAGATATTTTAATAAATAATGCCGGTACTATTTTGCGAAGTCCTGTAGCGGAACATTCCGATGAATATTGGGATAAAGTAATTGAGGTAAATCTAAATTCACAATTTATTTTAAGTCGTGAAATGGGAATAGCAATGTTGGAAAGAGGTTATGGCAAGATAGTTTTTATTGCTTCGTTACTATCTTTTCAAGGTGGAATAACTGTTCCTGGTTATGCTGCAAGTAAAGGTGGAATTAAAACATTAATTATGGCACTATCAAATGAATGGGCTTCGAAAGGGATAAATATTAATGGAATTGCACCTGGCTATATTGCTACTGATAACACCGAAGCTCTAAGAAACAATCCCGAACGAAATAAAGCAATTATGGAACGAATACCTGCAGGACGTTGGGGTAATCCAGAAGATATAGTTGGAGCTGCGGTTTTTCTAAGCTCTGATTCTGCAAGTTATCTTAATGGAAGTATCATCACCGTTGATGGTGGTTGGATGGGAAGATAAATTATTTCTTAGAATTAAATAGAGTGGAAATTTAAATATACTCTTAAATTTAAGACATTTCTTATTAGTTATAATGTTATGAAAAAAAATATTTTTATAATCTTAACTTGTTTTCTTGGACTAATATATGCACAAGAATCTGATGTAAAAATCAATCATCAGGGTAAAGAGTTTACCATGCTTAAACATGCGTGGAAGGCTCAATGGATAACACATCCGACTGAATCAACACTAGACTATGGAGTTTTCCTGTTCAGAAGAACATTTGAACTTCAGGATAAACCGGACAAATTTATTATTTATGTTTCTGCTGATAATAGATATAAATTATTTGTTAACGGAAAGCAAGTTTGTTTTGGTCCCTCAGTTGGTGATATTAACAATCAACGTTATGAAACTATTGATATAGCTGATGACCTTGTTCCCGGTAAAAATGTTATTGCTGCAGAGGTTGTTAATTTTGGTGAATACAGAAAAGCTTCACAACAAACATTTCAAACAGCTTTTATCCTCCAAGGAGCAAGTACTGATGAAGTTAATGTTAATACAGGAGAGACAGATTGGAAAGTAGTTAAAAATTATGCTTATTCTGTTATTCCTTTTACAAGTGATTCACTTAAAACATATTATGCAGCAGGACCATGCGATAAAGTTGATGCATCAAAATATCCATGGGGTTGGCAAAATATATATTACGATGATACTAATTGGCTAAAGCCCAAAAAAGGAACTGTAGAATTTGCTGTAGGAAGAGGTTTTCTTTATGGGAGCACATGGTTTTTAGTGCCTCGTAACATTCCTTTTATGGAAGAAAAATATGAACAGTTCAAAAAAATTGCACGCTCTTTTAATATTGATGTTGACGAGCTATTTTTAACCGGAAATAGTCCATTAACAATTCCTAAAAATTCTAAGGTATCAATACTTATTGACCAAACCTATCATACGACTGGTTTCCCTGAACTTATTTACAGCAAAGGGAAAAATAGCACAATTAAAATTACGTATGCAGAAGCTTTGATTAAAGAAGTTGATCCCGTGAAGCCCATAAGTGATGGGAACTTGCTAAGTGTTGATCTAAAAGGTGACCGAAACAACATAGAAGGTAAATCAATATTTGGTTACTATGATATTTTGTTGCCAGATGGTGGGGATGAAAGAATATTCAAACCCCTATCGCGAAGAACTTACAGATTTATTCAATTGGATATTAAAACAGCAGATGAAGATCTAATACTTAATAAGTACCACGGTGTTTATACTGGGTATCCATTTAAAGAAAAGGCAATATTTAAAACAGATGATAAGTTTCTTTCAAAAGTCTGGGAAAATTCTTGGCGTACACTTCGTAATTCTGCAGAAGAAAGTTTTTTCGATCCTTATTACGAACAACTGCAATATATTGGAGATACAAGAATAGAAGCACTTATTTCAATCTATGTTTCGGGTGATGACAGATTGATGCGTAAAGCAATTAAACAGTTTGATGATTCACGAATACCAGACGGATTAACCCAGAGTCGCTATCCTTCTTATATAGTTCAGATCATTCCAACTTATTCATTACTATGGATAGATATGTTACACGACTATTTAATGTATCGTAATGATCCGGATTTCTTAAAACAGTTTTTACCGGGCATGCAATCGGTGTTGGAGTGGTTTGTACGAAGGGTTGATGAAAATGGTATGTTAACAAACCTTGAATGGTGGAATTTTACTGACTGGACAATAGATTTTCAAAATGGAATTCCACCAGGGGCTGATGATGGGTATTCAGCAAATGTTTCTTTACAATTTGTTAAGTCACTTATTCATGCTGCTGAACTTTATAAGTATTTTGGACAAGATCATGAAGCAAATAAGTATTCGGTTTTAGCAAAAAGGATTAAGAAATCTGTAATGAACAATTGTTACGATAAAATTAGTGGTCTTATTGCCGAAACACCAAAAAAGAAAATATTTTCACAACATACTAGTATCTGGGCAGTATTAACAGATACGTATGAAAAAGATTACCAACAAATTGTTATGGAAAAGATATTAAATGACTCTTCTTTAATACCAACAACCATATACTTCAAGTTTTATTTATTTAGATCCTTGCAAAAAGTTGGAATGGGAAATAAATATTTAGAATTACTTAAACCATGGAAAAACATGATAGAGCAAGGAATGACTACATTCGGAGAAACTGATATAAATCCACGTTCAGAATGTCATGCTTGGAGTGCAAGTCCTTCTTTTGATTTTCTTCATACCGTTGCCGGTATTCAACCTGCTGAATATGGATTTAATTCAGTTGTTATTGAACCAAACTTAGGGTACTTAAATTCGTTAGAAGTTCAAATGCCGCATCCATATGGTATGATTAAGATGACTATTAAAAAAGTAAATGAAAATAGTATTGTTGGTAATATTACTTTACCAAAAAAAATAAATGGAAGTTTTATTTGGAACAAGAAGAAAATCAAGTTGCATTCAGGTACACAAAATATAAATATTAAATGAAAAAAACTGCTCTAATTTTATTTCTCAATTCTTTTCTATTTTTAACACAAGAAGTTCATTTCCCGCAAATAATAAAACTGAATGGTATTGTTGAATTTGAACAAACCGTACATGCTTTCCCTCCCGAAATCTTTACAAGAAAAATTCAAGTCCCGGGTTTAATTGATTTAGCAAAACCCAGAATCGAACAATATAAAGAATACTTTTATGGTCAGCAAAAACCACGTTATAGTTGGTATAGGTTTAAGTTTAGTATTGATAGTTCCTATTCTACTCGCTTTACGATTTTGAAACTTTTAAAGAGTAGATACAATACACAAATTATTCTTAATGGTTTTGATTGCGGCACTTATATGCAATGTAATACACCCATAGAAGCTGACTTAACAGATTATCTTAAATATAATCAAGAGAATATATTGTTGGTTCGTGTTGGTGATAGGAAATGGTTACCAAAAGAATCAGCAATTGGATATGACAGAGAAAAGTATGCCGATATTCCTGGAATATGGGATGATGTTTTTATTACTTTAACCGGACCAATTGAAATAAATAGAATTTTAGTTTTACCGAATGCAAAAGACTCAAAAGTTAAAGTGAGACTAAAGTTAGAAAACAGAAGTAAGTTTATAGAACGTAATATGGAGTTATCGGAAATTAAATACTCGGTTTATGCTTTTATAAGGGAGAAAGAAAAGCAAACCGTAGTAAGTGATACTATCTTTGTAAATGATAAACTTAAATGTGAACAAAGTCAAATAATAGATATCAATTTTGACCTAAATGATTATCAGAAATGGTGTCCTGATAATCCGTTTTTATACGAAGCTGTAGTTGCTGTAATTGCCAAGGGTAAATACTTTGATAACTATGGAAATGTGGAAAGCAAAAAACCGGATACTAGTTATTCATGGTTAGGTAAATCGGATGAAAAACAAATTACATTTGGAATACGAGATTTTAAGATCTCCGACAAAAAATTTTTATTGAACGGAGAAGAAATTAAATTGTTTGGGTCATCATTTACACTTAATCGTTTTTTTGAAGATCGTAATAGAGATGCGTTGCCTTGGGATAAAAAGTGGGTTGAAAAACTAATGGTAAAAATCCCTAAATCATTAGGATGGAATACTTTCAGAGTTAGTATTGGTTTACTACCTTCTTTCTGGTATGACCTTGCCGATAAGTATGGCTTCTTAATTCAGAATGAATATCCGATGTGTAATTTACGTGGTAGAAATAACGAGGTAAAAAAAGAATATACCGATTGGGTCTGGTCTGATGGTAATCATCCCAGTATTGTTATTTGGGATGCACTAAACGAACAGACAAATAGTTTTGTTGGAAAGGAACTATTACCAACTTTACGCAAATTGGACCCAACAAGAATTTGGGATGCCGGATGGAATACAGTGGATGAAATGGCAAAAATAGAGATGAAAGAAATTCATTGGTACACTTTAGCTCATGGGTGGTGGTCACCTGATGATAGAGTAAAAAAACAAAGAGAAAATTATAGATTCGGCAACTTATTTTCAAATGTTTACGGTTTGGAAAATTATAGTAAAGAGAAAGTTCCACTAATACTAAATGAATATTCATGGCTATGGTTAAACAGGGATGGTAGAAAGTCTGCAATAAGAACTTATGGAAGTTTTACTGAAGAAGATAAAACTCCTTATAAATATAATTATGAATATTTTGAACCTGATGGCAGACAGCTTTATTCCAATAGAGATATTTATGATTATTACGTTGGTGAGGAAGCAACTCCGAAACAACGTAGAGATTTTCAAACTTATCTTTTAGGAATTGAAACAGAAGTTGCACGTGCATCAGGTTTGTTTGCTGGAGTAATATCATTTCCATATTTAACAAATAATAATGGTTATACAGGTGATTGGTTCAAAGAAAATATTAGTAAATTAGAACCAACTGCTGGGTTGTTGGTACAGTATCATGTTATGAAACCTTTTGCAGTATTTATAGATTTGGAAGACGGACGGTATATTAAAAAGCCTAAGTTATATAAAAGCGGCTCTAAATTATCATTTAATCTATTCATTATAAATGATTTGAATGAGAATAAGAAGGGATATCTTTTATTAAAGTTGTTAAATTCAAATAATGAAATTGTCCATAAAAATGAAATTGAAATAAAAATAGACAAAAATTCACAAAAGGAAATTCCGATTGTGGTTAATTTGCCTAAAGAAGAAGGTGGATATATGTTTATGACTGAACTTGATGACATAAAAGAAGATAATATAAATCAAGTTAGTAGAAGGTATATAAGAATTGGAGAGCAAAAAAATATTTATTTTCCGAATTATATTTATAAATTGCCCGTTAATTATCCTATAAATTAATTAAGGAAGTATTATGAATGTTTTATTAGGAATATTTTACCATGCAGTTGGCGGTTTTGCTGCTGGTAGTTTTTACATTCCGTACAATAAAGTAAAAGGTATGGCTTGGGAAGTATACTGGTTAATTGGTGGAATGTTTTCTTGGATAATCATGCCATGGTTATTGTCTTTAATTACTGTACCTGATATTTCAATATTATTTAATTCTCTGACTTTCGAACAAATGTTTTGGCCTTATTTTTTTGGGGCCATGTGGGGCATTGGAGGATTAACATTTGGTTTAACAATGCGTTATTTAGGAATGTCGCTTGGAATGGCTATGGCTTTGGGATTAACAGCAGCTTTTGGTACTTTAATTCCTCCAATCTATGCCGGACAAATGGGGATGCTTACAAGTACACTTTCCGGTTTAGTTACATTAGGTGGAGTATTGGTTAGTTTTATTGGGATAGCTCTTTCCGGTAAGGCCGGTATTATGAAGGATAAAGAATTACCTGAGGAAAAAAAACAAGAACATATAAAAGAGTTTAATTTTAAAAAAGGAATTTGGGTTGCATTTTTTGCTGGTATTATGAGTGCTTCTTTTGCTTACGGAATTGCAGCCGGTAAACCAATTGCCGAAAAAGCTATTGAATTAGGCACACCGGCACTTTTCAGCAATAGTCCCTCTTTTATATTTATTATGGCAGGAGGCTTTACAGTTAATGCAATTTGGTGTTTTATCTTAAGTTTTAAGAATAGAACTTTTAGAGACTATATTAAAACTAAAGATACTCCGATTTTAAAAAATTACTTTTTTTCTGCTTTAGCCGGTATTACTTGGTATTTCCAGTTTATGTTTTATGGAATGGGCACTACAAAAATGGGTGAATATGATTTTGCCAGTTGGAGTATTCATATGGCGTTTATTATAGTGTTTAGTACAATGTGGGGACTTATTCTAAAGGAATGGAAAGGAAGCAGTAAAAAAACAATGAGAATTGTTTTTATTGGATTAACTATTTTAATCCTTTCAACCTTTATTATCGGCGCTGGTAACTATATTCAACGATTTGAATAATTTCAGGGAAATATTATGACTTCAAAAGAAAGAGTATTAAAAGCAATAAATCATATTCCAACGGATAGACCTCCAATATTTGCAACGCTTACTCCGCAGGCTGCAAAAAAATTGTCTACTGCTTATAATCTTCCTTACGAAGAACCTTTAGACTCAATGTTATCTACCAGAATTTCGCATATGGATTTGTTAACTTATATGGGGAATGATTGTGTTGGAATTGCCGGATGTTCTCCAAAGAATTTTCCAACAAGAGAAATTAAAGATAAAATATTGTTAAACGAATGGGGAATGAAGTTTGTGGATGTTGGGATTTATTTTGAGTTTTATGAATACCCACTGGCACATGCAACTACTGTTGAAGATATTAAAAATTATAAATTCCCCGATCCTTTTGCGGATGGAAGATATGATAATGCCATTGCAACTATTAAAAAGTATGGAGACGAATACGCAATTGTGGCTGATTTGGAAACTGTTTTTTTTGAAACATCTTGGTACTTAGTTGGAATGGAAAAACTTTTAACAGATATGGCAATGGGTGAAGATTATATTCCAGTGTTATTTGATAAGGTTATGGAAGTTAATGTAACTGTTGGGAAAAAACTAATTGAGATGGGAGCAGATATACTTTGGGCGGGTGATGATTTTGGCTCACAGAAGGGGATGTTAATTGCACCTGAAATGTGGAGGATGTATTTCAAACCTCGCATAAAAGAGATGTTCCAAGAATTCAGAAGTATAAATTCAGATATAAAAATTGCTTGGCACAGTTGCGGTTCCATTGTTCCGATAATACCTGATTTTATTGAGATAGGACTTGACATACTCAATCCAATTCAACCGCTTGCTCATGGGATGACACCCGAATATCTTAAAGGTAATTTTGGCAATGAGTTATGTTTTTTCGGAGGTATTGATATTCAAGATCTCTTACCTGATAGTACTCCTGAAGAAATTAAAAAAGAAGTAAAAAGACGAATTCAAATTCTTGGTAACAGTGGAGGTTATATAGTTGCTCCGGCTCACAATATTCAAGATGATACTTCAGTAGAAAATATAGAAGCATTTTTTGAAGCTGCGAAAAATCCCTATGAGTAAAGTATAATAAAAATATAATGATTAAAAAATTTATTGAAATAGCCGAACAAGTAGAGACAATTGTAAAAGTAATTCAAAGAGACCCAATTGCAATTAGCGAAGCACTGACTTCTATTATTGAAGATGAATCCATTGTTGTTATATCAAAACTTAGATTTGTTAATACAGAATTGTTAGATGAATTTACAAAGCAAAATAATAGTATTAAATATAATCCTACTGATGAAGAATTAGCAATTGCAAAATATGGAATAACAGATGCCTTTGCCGGTATTGCTGAAACGGGTAGCGTTTGTATTTTAAACGATAATTCAATGAGCGGAAGTTTTAGTTTATTGACAAATATTCATATTGCAATATTAGAATCAAAAAATTTAGTTGCACGCCCAAGAGATATTTTTCAATCAGAACCATTTAAAGAAATTACAATGAATGAAGATTTTATTTTTATTAGCGGTTCCAGTGCAACAGCAGATATGGGACCTTTGGTTCGTGGCGTTCATGGTCCGGCAAAACTTTATGTGTTAATATTAAATTAGAAATAAAGTGCAAAATAGAACTGAAATAGAAAATATTACACCAAGAGATATTGCTGATAAAAGTGTAGATGGAAATTTACAAAAAGCTATTACGATGGCTTTGGAAGTTGAAAGTATTGCTGTTCGTAAAAACATAAAATCATTTAATGAAAACAGATATACTGCAAAGGCTAAAATACATGATTATGAATCTCTTAAAGAAGAAGTAAGAGTAATAAAGGAATACTCGATTGAGAATTTAACAATTTTACTAGCTCAACTTGAAAATTCCGTAAAGCAAAACTGGGGAGTATTTTATTTAGCTAAAACAGCGGAAGACGCAAGTAAGTATATAACTGAGATATGTAAAAGACATGAAGCTAAACTTGTTGTAAAAGCCAAATCTATAACATCTGAAGAAATAAAATTAAATCATCATCTTGAAAATGCCGGTATAGAAGTGGCGGAAACTGATCTTGCAGAGTTTATTTTACAAGTATCTGATGAACAACCCTCTCACATTGTTGCTCCTGCTATTCATAGAAGTCGGGAAAGAATATCCGAATTATTTAAGAAGTCATTTGATACAGATTTGCCTTTAGAAACCGGTAAGGATTTAACAAAATTTGCACGTGATATTTTACGTAATAAATTTTTGACTGCGGATATTGGAATAAGTGGTGCGAACGTAATTGCTGCAGATACCGGAACTTTGTTA
>JAJRZB010000111.1 GCA_024275455.1 Bacteroidota bacterium
ATTATGCTTCCCGTCAGGTCATCTTCTTTGCCGGATATTTTAGCCATTTCTTTCCAGAAAATGGGAGAGCTATCATCAACCTTGAAGAAAATTAAATTCTTTTTCTTTTCATTGTCAATAGTAACAGATACTTTTTGACTGATATCCCGTTTAACATTAAGATTATAAAATTTATTAAATGCTTCTTTTTTTACATGAATGGTTGCTTCATATTTTTTATCGGAAAAAGTATTTATCGAATCATTAAAAACAATCTCAACCGAAAGTTGTTCTCCGTTCCTATATTTGTTGTCAGATTTATCAATAATATCAGTTGTTAAGGCAACTCCAATACCAAGAATCAGTAAACCCAACCAAACATAATTCAGCATTTAATACTCCGTGTGTTAAAAAAGATTTTTTGAATTTGTATATTAAGTTATAAATTCTTTTTTTTAAATGACATTATGTTTATTTCTGTAAGAGAAATTAAATTATTTTTTTAAAACGAATTATGAGATTTGCTTTCACTTAAGGAATTATCAAATGAAATTAGCTTTAATACAATATTCCCCTTATTGGGAAGACAAAGAAGGAAATATAGAAAAATTAAATTCTTTAATTAATTCCGGTAATATTGATGCAGATATTCTCGTTTTCCCCGAAATGACACTTACCGGTTTTACTATGGACTCAAAAAAAATGCCGAGGAAATTGACGGAATCGGATTTAATTATTTTATGGATTTATCGGTTAAACTAAAAAAAGATATTTTTGCCGGAATAATTGAAAACGAAAACGGTACTTTCTTCAATACTTTAGTACATTTTGATAAAGAAGGTCTCATTAAAGCTAAGTACAGAAAAATTCATCCGTTTTCTTTTGCAAATGAGGATATATTCTACAGTTCGGGAACAGAAACTGTGGTAACAAAATTGGTACTTGTAAAATTGGTTTAACTATCTGCTACGATTTACGTTTCCCGGAATTATACAGACTTTATGCTAAAGATAACGTTGATATAATTGTTAACATTGCAAATTGGCCGGTAAAAAGAGTTGAACATTGGAAACATTTGCTTAAATCCAGAGCAATTGAAAATCAATGTTTTATTATTGGTGTTAACAGAGTCGGAGTTGACGGTAACTCCAATGAATACAACGGCTGCAGCGGTATTTTTGATCCTATGGGAAATGAAATTGTTTTGGTGGAAAATGAAGAAAAAATAATTTATGCAGAAATTGATTTGGATATGGTTAAAACTACTCGGGATAAATTTCATTTTCTAGATGATATGAAATTGATATAAAAAAAAATAAGTGACGATTGTATAAAAAACCTCCAAGGTCTCCAAGACCTCGGAGGTTTGAAAAAAAATAATAGATATTTATTTAACTCCAAACAATCTTTTTATCTCATCATCATCAATTGATTTGGTAATCTCCTCTTCCGAATTTTTTAAGGTTTTTTGTTTAATAATTTTAGAAAATTCTTCACTTTTAAAAACCTTGCAACTGTTAACTCTAGCATAATTTTGAACTTCGTGATCAGAGCTGACAACTGCAATTAACTTGGGATTATTAGAATTATCAATTTCTTGTTTTATTTTTACATCAGCGGGACTGTTATTAGAGTAATGAATTTTCATTTTACTTGAAGGTATCGCATCACCCCCAAAACCATCAAAGTGAAGTGATACTTGAACATTTTTGCTGCTGAAGTATTGGTCTAACTTTTTGGCAAGTTTTACTCTGGACATAAACCTATCCTTTTTCTGCAATGCCCAAAGTTCACTTATTTTACCTATTAAATTGTTACCGTCAATTATATATTTTCTTATCATAACTAAGTTTTCGTTTCTTTTATCTTCCTGAAAACCGACCTTGAGATTTGGTAAGTTTAATATCTTTTAGTTCGGGAGCTTTCATTCTAATTTCAAATCTAAATACTTGATAATTTCCCAACGGGTACCAATTAAAGTTCATTTCCCAACAACCTAAATCTCTAAAAATAGTGATTTGCGGTGCAGAGAATTCTTCCAATTGAAAATCGTAATTACCGCGCACTCCGAACTTCCAGTTTTTGGCCAGGTTAAACCCAAGGTTTATTCCAATATTCGAGTGTATAACTCCTTTTTGGGGCGTTGGTTTATTTAGATTATAATTATAGTTTAAACTTAAATTCCACGGAATTGAAAAATCGTTTTCCTCTTCTTCGTATAATTTTACGTAATCATTTTTTTTAAACGATTGAAATTCATCGTCCTCTATTTTACTTTTGCCTGTTCTTTTTTCTCCGGATAATTTCTCACCTGAAATTGAAGCGGAAATTGAAAAATTCAAATTTGTTAACCTGAACAATCCTTTCCCTTTGGGAACTAAATATTGATTGATTTTTCTTGCATTATCAAAATCATAAAATGTATATGAAGAAGAACCGGAAAAATTCAGAATATTACCAATTTTAGTTCTATAGCTTACCTTTAAATCGGAGAGTTTTACACTATCCGCTGCAAAATTATACCCGGTTGATAAATCCAAATTAAGCAGTGTAATTTTTTTAGATTCGGAAGTTGTATCAGTGGGATCTTTTGTAGTTTTAATTTCAAAAAGATTTCCAACAGACAAATTTATACTCTGCGATTCCCCACTGCTAACCCCGCCAAAAACTTCTTTTGCATAAGGGTCATATCTTACTATAGAGCCGTTTGTATCTACATAGGATTCATAATAACCCCATTTATCTTCAGAAAAATTAGGATTATATCTGTATGAAACAGTTGGAGTAAGTGTATGACGAAAAGCATCAACACCCAACATTTTAGGCTGCATCATTCCGTATAATTTTGTTGAGGCAGATACACTAAAATCGAACGTTCTAACCATATTTATTTCGTGTAAATCCTTTGTTATTACCGTATCATGGGCTGCAACACTATTCAGTGATTGAAAAAACATAGAAGAATTTGAAATATCCTTAACAGTTTGAGTAAAAGTGTTGGTCTTTTTGTTATACCATTTTTCTACATAATTTAATCTTGGGGAAACATTAAAATAACCCAGTTTAGGAGAAGCACTAACAGAAATATTATGTCTGAATCCGCCTCGTATTTGCAAATCTCCGTCAATTTTATTTCTGTTATTTCTAAACTGTCCTGAATAATTATAACCGATATACTCATACCATTTCTGATCTCTGCCGGAGCTGCCTTTCCTTTTGAAAGGATAAGTTTGCGATTTGCTAAAAGAAATATTTGGTAAAACTTCTCTTATATCTCCGGTTTTTAAACTTTGAGTTCTACTGTAATTTATATTTAGACTGTTCCCGGATTCTTCCCATCTTTTGGAAAGAGTTGCATTCGACCTAATATCAGTTGTTAAAAGGTCATTGTATTTTACACTATTGTTAGCCAAATAATTTGAGGATTGAAACTGTAAACTTGCATCCAGCTTAAAAGTAGGCGTAAAATTTTGGTTGTGATTAAAAGAAATATTCCAATCGGTTTGCCTGGTCGGATTTGGGTCTTCATCCTCACCAATTAATATTTTCGAAAATCCGGCATTTAAATTTCCGTTATACTCGTAGCGTTTTGCATACCTGTATCTGCTTCTAATTCCATAACCGCCTCTTGTGTAATAATCGCCGGTTAATGTTAAATCCATGTAATCGTTAATCGCAAAAAAGTATCCGAAATTTCTAAAATATTGACCTCTATCTGCAATACTTCCGTAAGTTGGAGCAATAATTCCAGAACGCCTTCCCTTTTCATTTGGGAATACCGCAAAGGGAATTGGTATTGGCAAAGGTACACCCCCGATATGCATAAAAATCCATTTTGCAATAATTCTATCTTTTTGAATTACTTTCATTTCTTCGGCTGTAAAATATGTGCTTGGTATATCTCCTTCGCATGTAGTGTACATCCCTTCTTTAACAAAATAGGTGTTTTCACTTACTTTTTTAACTGCCTTACCCTCATAGCGCGAATCGCCCTTAATATTTTTAGCTGCGGAAATAAATCCTCTTTTAGTTTTGAAGTTGTATTTTAGTTTTGCTCCCGCATAATTTTCTTCCCCTTCGGTAAGTTCAGGTGTTTGAACTAACCCATTAACTGAATTTGTATCTGCTGTATCTATTATTCCCTCGGCTTCCAAATCACTTGTTTCAAAATTTATGTTTATTTTTCCGCCATCCAGCTTGGTCTTTTTGTACTTAATCTTTCCGGTTCCATATATAAACATCATTTTATTTTTAACATCAAATTTGATTGAATCCGTAGCACTGCTGTAAATAATATCATCTACATCAAAGGATTTAGTTTTGGTTGAATCAACTATTTTAGAAAATGATTTTACTAAACCGGTATCTAACTGAGGGACAAACTTGGAAAGTGAGTCTTGAATTTGTGCATCCATACTTTGAGCACATAAAAAGATTACCAGTATTATTAAGACTCTTTTCATATATATTGAATTTATACTTTGTGAAACGGAAGATTTATAAATTGTTTAAATTTCAACTCAATATAGTTCCACTAATCATAAAATACCAATGATGATGCACCTTTAATGCCTGCATTGTTTTTTAAGCTTGCTTTTAGAACTTTAATTTTCGGTTTAAGCGGTGTTAAAACTCTCGATTTTACAGATTCTTTTACTGAGTTAAAAAGAGGTCGTCCAAAACCGGCAACCCCGCCGCCGATAATAATATTGGCAATATCGAAAATATTCACAACCGAAGCCAATCCGTGTCCCAAGGTTTCACCTAAATTAGCAATAATATTTTGAGAAAATTTATCCCCTAACAAAGAAGCATCATGAATTACCTTAGGCGAAAGATTATCTAAATTATTATCGAGTAATTTATAAATTATAGAATCTTTATTTAATTCAAGTTGATGCCGTACTTCTTCAACTAAATAATTATTACCTAAGTATGTTTCTAAACAACCGAAAGAACCGCAATTACATTCCTTACCGTTGTGATCAATTGTAATATGCCCTATCTCTCCGGCACCGCCGTGATCTCCTCGAAATAATTTTCTGTTGAAAATTATTCCACCGCCAACTCCCGTGCCCAAAGTAACCATTATAAAACTGGTAAGATCTTTCCCGGAACCGTAAATCAGTTCTCCGATTGCTGCTGCATTCGCATCATTTTCAACATGAGTTTTAATTTTAAATTCTTCCGAAATTATTTTCCCCAAATGAACTTTTCCCCATCCCGGCAGATTAGGTGGATTTTCAACCGTACCTTTTTTTAGTGCCACAGTTCCGGGTGAGCCAATGCCAATACCTTGAATTAACTTTTTATTCCCTTTAAGTAAAGATTTAATTCCTTTTTTAATCTGCCCTATAGATTTTTCGGGACCGTCATTAGCAAGAGTAGGAACTGATATTTTTTTTACAATTCTGCCTTCGGATGTTACAATACCAAGTTTAACTTTTGTTCCGCCTAAATCAACGCCAATAGCATATTTAATTTTCATAAAATCATTCCGAATTAATTAAAACTTTTTTCAATTATTGTAATTGGTTCAGGATATGATAAATTACCCAGTGAAGTTCCTAAAACAGGCTCGGCAACAATCTTTAATTTTGAGCTGGATTCATTTTTACCCCCTAAACTCAATGCTAAATTAATTAGATTATTTACTCCGTCATCTTTAAAAAAGTCAACTAAATCAAGACTCATTTCTAACGGAATCATTGTTGGTTTGTTAATTGCCGGAACTTTTACGGGTTTTGTTATATTCCCGGATATAGTTTTTTTATTATTTATGTACAAAGTCCATGGGAAAGATTCTAACGAAATATCTGAAATATCACTTGATTTATTTGGGTTTTGTGCCAGTACATTAACCGTAAATTTAACAGGAAAATGACCCGATAAAACTTTAGAAGTAAGTGATAAAATCTCCATTGTGTTGAAATCACTAAGTTTACTTTTATTGGTGATTAGTAAATTCCCAATCTTAAAATTATTGACAGAACCAAGTTTAAATTTTAATTTAGATAAATTCATTAATGAGTTATAAACTCCGCAAGATGTTATAATCCCTAAAACAACAAGTAAAATAATTGATTTATTTATCTTCATTTTAATTTAGATTCCGAAATTTTTTGTAAAATAATTTCCGCAACTCTTAAAGCTCTAAGTCCGTCTTCACCGCTAACAATTGGTTTTTTATCATCTAAAACCGTTTCAACAAATAACTGCTGTTCATGTTTTAGGGCATTTACTTCTTTAATTTCTGGCTGCTCGTAGATAACAGATTTTTTATGTTCGCCAACTCCAATTTCTCCAAAGGATAAAAAGTGTTCAACACTAATATCGTTTGGAGAAATTAATCTGAATACTTCCGAAACTCCCGAGTCAAAATCAACTGAAATGTAAGAATCTTTTTGAAACATTCTCATTTTTCTCATTTTCTTTTGATAAATTCTGCTTGCCGTAACATTTGCAACTGCACCGTTTTCAAATTCAATTCTTGCATTGGCAATATCAACATTATCAGAAACTACTGCAACGCCGCTAGCGTGTACTGTTTTAACTTTACTTTTTATTAAGCTCAATCATATACCAATATCATGAATCATTAAATCAAGAACAACTGCAACATCTGTTCCCCTCGGATTAAACTGTGCTAATCTGTCCGTTTGAATAAACTTCGGATCGAGATGATATTTTTCAAGAGAAAGAAGAGCCGAATTAAATCTTTCTATATGCCCGACTTGCAGCTTTAAGTTTTTCTCTTTAGAAAGTTGAACTACTTCCTCTGCTTGTTCTATTGTACTTGTAATCGGTTTTTCAACAAATACATTTACATTTTTCTCAAAGGCTTTTTTTATCAGCTCATGATGTGCACTTGTGGTAGAAACAATTGAAACTGCATCAACATTATCTAAGAGCTCATCTAATTCTTCAAAATAATTTACACTATATTCCTTGGCAACACTTTTGGCCAGTTCTTTATTTAAATCATAAACTCCTACAAGATTAGCTCTATGAACTTCCTTCATTAATTTAGTATGAATTTTGCCAAGATGCCCTGTTCCAATTATTCCTATATCCAAAGTTTTCATTTTTATCTCACAAATTGTCTGTAACCGATTATTTTATCAAACTCTCCATTTGCCGGATCTTTATAATACAAAAATACGGAATAAAGATTTCTTGTTTCCCAAAAATTTCCCTCGAAAATTTCCCAGTTTATATCACTTACTTTTTCATTGTTTTCTGAACCGGTTACATACTGATAATCATAAATTCCGCGTTTCAGTTCAATACTTATTGTGTATAGTTCATCTTTTTCTTTTAATTTAAACCAAGGCAGAACTTCCCAATTAGTAAAAGCACCAACAATAAAAATATCATCATAAATTTTTTTATGGGGTTTAAACTCAAATGTAGTAACCAAGTAATCAGCATATTGGTTTCTGCTGCTCATCAATTTAAAACCGCCGTTAAAATCTTTTCTACCTAACTTGTAAAATCTCGAGTATTCAATACCATCAAAATGTGCTCTGGTAAACGGATATTCATATTTATCCTTATCTCTAATATCTACTTGTCTGTACTCGTTTCCCGGTTCTATGTCTCTTGCAACAAATTCAAAGTTTTTGGTTCCATCCCACTCAAACCCTTTATTTTTTTGGAATGAATCCTTGGTGATAATTATCGGGTATGATATTTCAAGATTTTTAATTATTTCGATATGTTCAACTCTGTACCCTTCAAGAGAATCCGGGAGTGAAAATCTTGTTTTGAAATTTAAGACCCTATCAGCAGCATTGTTTGAAGAAATACTTCCCTCTTTTCTCCAATTCTGAATACTTGTTTTTAGTTTAATCATATTATCAACTACATAAAATTTGCCCCATTCGTAAACTATATCTTCATCAAAATTATCGGTAATAAAAAACATCCATTTGCCGCTGTTATTAAATTTAACATTCCGGTTGGGAAATGATTGTTTAACATGATACTCAGCACCTTCGGTAGTAATTGGTAACCGGTTTACTTGCACATTATATTGAACGATATCAGAAATGCCTTCCAGTAAAAGATTATCATACGGCTTCCAATCGGCATCACAAAACTTAAAAAATATTGATAAATTCGGTTCATGCTCTTCTTCAATATCAAACTCAATTATTAGTTTATCACTTGAGTGTATATTTAGTACCGGTAAATTTATTTTACTTTTATTTGTATAAACATGCAGAGATTTAATTATGGGTTCCGATGCAAATAATTGAACGGATAACAGAAGGATAAAAAAAAGTGAGATCATATTAATTCATTATTATGATGGAATAATTTAAATTTTAAAAATAAGATTTTTTTAAGTGGATTCAATGGAAATGAATTTGACCTTTTCAAAATAATGTGCCAGGCATTTTGGCTTGCTCACTTCCGTTGGCAAACGGATTGTTGGGCGTGAAGTGCCCGGCACATTAAAATTTATCTCAATAGTAGCATCTTTTTTACTTCTCTAAAATTTCCACTACGCAATTCATAAAAATACATTCCTGAACTCAAATTTTTTACATTAAATAAAACCTCGTAATTGCCCGGTGGTTTTCTTTCGTTTACTAATGTTGTTACTTCTCTGCCAAGAACATCATAAACTGTTAATCTTACGTTTATCGTTTTTCGTCTTTCGTTTTTCGGTATTTGATATTTTACTGTTGTACTTGGATTAAACGGGTTTGGGTAGTTTTGAGATAATTTGAACTCTCTTGGAACTACATTTGTTTGAGTTTCTACTTTAACCGGCGGTTCTTGAAAATTATTATCATAAAATTCTTGAACGTATTCATCAATCTCTTTTGCTACGGTAATAGAATGTAATGAATCTACTCCTCTGCCAACAATATATGCTGCAATTATTGTTTGCGGTTTTCCAGGTTCTAATCTAAACGGACCGGTGGAGATAATAAAATATGTATCTTGATGCCAAATATTCAGCCATCCTTCTCCTGTTACCGGATTACCGGAAAAAACATAATTCGGATTTATTTTTTCACAGTCTTCTAATTCTTCTAAATTTCCCCATCCAAAAGTACATGGATCATATTTCTCTCCATTACGCTTAAATCCCAGAAGATAGTTTCTTACATCTACTTTATTATCAGGTGGTCTAATACCAGCGGATCTTCCTAAATAAACTATTGACGAAGCAGATAAACTTGTACTACCTCTAATTACTTTTTGTCCCAGAAATGGACCAAAGTTAATAGTTGTACTATCTAGAGGTGTATCTAGTTCTTCATCAAAAATCCCATTGCTGTTATTATCAATATATGAATCATTGCTGAAAGATGATTGTGCACCTTGGAGTAAATCGACTAATACTGCAGGCGGATTTATACCAAACTTTTCATCTTCACCGTGATTATAACCATAACCAAAATTTAGAAGCGAATCACTTCCCATTCTATCATCTACATAGTCTCCAATATCAGGATCAACAGCTAATCCAAAATATACGGAATCTAGTATATCTTCATTTGGATTTTTATTTTGTAATATATAACGAGCAAAAATTACATTATCTAACTGCGGATTAGTTGTTGGTGAAAACGCAAAAATTGTTTGGTTTACTTCTACACCAATTGGTAAACTATTAAAATATTTATAATCATTTCGACCATCATTTACTACACACCAAGTAGTATAATCTCCTATTAAATCCGGTCTGTCTTCATTTTCATCCCAAATTCCATTTCCATTTAAATCAACCGGATCATAAACATTATTATTATTACCATCATAAAAGTAAGCACCTTGTTCAACGGCTTTTTTCCAATTTTGCCAACTTAAGCCAAATGAGGTATCAGAGGATCGAATAGTGTAAAATTTGTAGTCAACATCATGTTTTCTATTTACACTACCCGGAATAAAATGTTTTTCCAACAAAAAAGAACCTCTGCTCCATAAAATATCAGCAATATAGCCGGATAAAAAGAAACCACTTTCATTCATAACGGTAATACTATCATATCTAACACTAAAACCAGCATAAGATGTACCAACTGAACCATCATTTTTCAAAGGCATGTATAAATTATTTACATCTACAAATTAATTATCATACTGTTGTGGAAGAAGAATAGAAGTAGAAACAATAAAAATAAGAAATAATAAATTTTTCATTTTATATCCTCTACTTTATATAGTTTATCTTCGTTGTTATATCGTTACCCATAGTTTGAGGAAAATTTGAGCAATCGTTAGTAAAACCACAATCTCTATTATCATAATAAAAATTTCTTGTATAATGCTGGGGTCCATTATAATGGTCAACTTTAATTTTATATAGGGAATAACGTGTTTCAATAATTATTAATGATCATTCCGCTGACTTGAACACTCTGCTTCGTTGCTTAACCCAACATCCGTATTCTCATAATAGTTTCCTACAATTGTGAGAATATTTTAAGATCTTGAATAACTTACAAAGCTAGAACTAATAATAAAAAAAACAAAACGGATATGTGGGAAGTACTTTGTGTAAAAGTATTTCGCATTTTCAACGTCCCTAATTTTGTTTAGAATTGTTTTATTTATTATAAATCAGAATAAACTTAAATTATTGAGACTATTGCAAAGTAAGATTTTAAGATAGATTTATCAAGTTAGAAATACTGAACTGTTTAAGTTTTTAAATTATGTAACCGGCACAACTCTTTATTTTACGCAAGCTTTGTGCCGGGCACAAAAATTCTTTTACTTTTCTTTAACGGTTATATCCCCGCCTGAAGTTTTACAAGTAAGAATTTCACCACCGGAATTAAGTGTTCCGATTAACTTTGATTTGGTAATTTTTGTTTTTCTGAAATTGGAAAGGTCAGAAGAAATATCTCCCCCTGAAGTTACTAATTTTACTTCGGCATTTAATGCTGCAGGAACTTTTACATCAATATCTCCACCGGAGGTTACTAACTTAATTCCACTATTTTTACCGGAATAATTTAATAAAATATCACCACCGGAAGTTGTTGCATTAACTTTTCCGTTTTCGGAATAAATTTTTATATCGCCCCCTGAAGTTGCTACTTCCAAATCACCGGTAAAATTCTTAATAGTTATATCACCACCGGATGTTTTACTAATCAGTTTTCCATTGGAATTTTCCAAACTTATATCTCCACCGGAGGTTTTAAAATTAAATTTTCCGCTAATATTTTTCAAAGAAATATCTCCGCCAGCGGTTTTATATTCCAAATTAAAATTTTCGGGAACTGTAATTTCGTACTTAAGATTAATGTTTCTAAACCATCCGCTCAAAAATCCTCCTTCTTTTTCACCAATTATTTCCACTCCTTTTTCATCTTGATCAAAACTAAACTCCATAGATTTTTCCGCATTATTATTGCCGAATATTTTAATCAATACTTCATTTTTATCCCAAGTATTTGTTTTAATATCACCCAAATCAGTTTTAACAACAATTATTTGATTTGGATTTACAGTAAATGATTTTTCTTTTATTAAATCCAAGTTTCCGCCCATTAAAAATGATGATGACAAAAGAACAATAAGAAGTGAAAGGTAGTGTTTATAAAAAGTATTTTTTTGCAACTTCATAGGTCCTCCAATTATATTGTAAATATTTGTTACTTTTTTAGACTAATTGAAATCGAAAAAGTTAGTATATTTACAAAAAAAATATTTCAATGAATTATTTATTAGTTACAATAGGTGCAGGTTTAGGAGGCGGATTAAGATATTTTATTTCTAATCTCGCTTCTAAACAATTTCCAATTTATTTTCCGTTCGGTACTTTACTTGTTAATGCGCTCGGAAGCCTTATCCTTGGCATTTTAATCTTTGGTTTTGATGATAAAGAATTACTTTCTTCTAATATGAAATTATTGTTAGGTGTAGGTTTCTGCGGCGGACTTACTACTTTTTCAACATTTTCTTTAGAAACTATTAATCTTTTACGTGATACACAATTTCTGTTTGCGGGATTAAATATTTTTCTTAACCTTATAACAACTTTAGCGGGAATTTATTTAGCATATATTATAACAAAATAGAGTCTGCCATGTTTAAAACAAATAGAGCTCAACTGTTAAGAATTTTTATTGGTGAAAATGATAAAATTGGTCCTATACCCGTTTATGAAAAAATTGTAGTTATGGCGAGAGAAAATAAATTAGCCGGAGCTACTGTTTATAAAGGAGTTATGGGATTTGGCGGAACAAGTGTAATTCGTACATCAAAAGTTTTACGACTTTCCGAAGACTTACCTTTAGTAATAGAAATTGTGGACAAAGAAGAACGTATCCAAAACTTTTTGCCCCTTCTGGAAGATTTAATTGAAGAAGCAAACTCGGGCGGATTAATAACATTAGAACAAGCGACAATAGTTAAATATTTTGCTCAAAATAAAGAATAGAGGGTTTTGCATAATTTCAAAATAGCTGTCACTCCGGCACAATTTAAGTCGGAATCGCTTAAAAATATGTAGATTCCGTGTAAAAACATCACGGAATGACAATCTTTGCAAAGTTTTCTAATAGAAAGTATTTTTTAGCTTTACCTACTCCGGTTTCCACAGATGTTTTTCCATATTAACTCTTCCGTTTTCAGTAAACTCAACTCCTTCAGACCTTAATAAATCTTCCATTAAATTCGGATCACCGAAATGAAGTTTACCGGTAAGTTCGCCGTTTCTGTTTACAACTCTGTGGCAGGGCAGACCCGATTCTTTCGCTCCGTTTATTGCCCAGCCCACTGTTCTTCCCGAAGATTTTATTCCGCAAACCTCGGCAATTGCACCATAAGTAGTAACTTTTCCGTAGGGAATTTTAGCAACAATTTCATATACTTTATCGAAAAAATCTTTTTTATCATTTTGTTTTTTAGACATGTTACATTTTAGTTTTCTTTACTCTTAATTCACAATAATAGTCTTGCTCTTCTTTCCTCAAACAAATTCAGATTAGGAGTAAAAAAAATGTTAAACTATCCTTGAGAAAATTTTAATAAAAACCCCTTAATAAACATATCAATATTTCCATCCATAACACCTTGTGTATCGGATGTTTCAATATTTGTTCTGTGGTCTTTTACCATATTATAAGGATGAAAAACATAAGATCTAATTTGACTTCCCCACTCAATTTTCATTTTGGATTTTTCAGTTTCTTCATGTGCCGCTTCTTGCTTTTCAAGTTCAATTTGGTAGAGTTTAGCCTTCAATAATTTTAATGCATTGGTTCTATTCTGTAATTGAGATCTTTCGGACTGACAAGCTGCAACTGTATTTGTCGGAATATGCGTGATACGAACTGCAGTTTCAACTTTGTTAACATTTTGTCCGCCTTTACCGCCGGCACGGTATGTATCAACTTTTAGATCAGCAGGATTTATATCAATTTCAATTGAGTCATCAACTTCCGGAATTACAAAAACAGATGCAAATGATGTATGTCTTCTTTTATTCGAATCAAACGGAGAAATTCTTACTAACCTGTGAACTCCAATTTCAGCTTTAGCATAACCGTAGGCAAATTCGCCGGTGATTTCAATAGTTGCACTTTTTATTCCTGCTCCTTCACCATCTAACAAATCAATCAATTTCATTTTAAAATCATTTCTTTCACCCCATCGAAGATACATCCTAAAAAGCATTTCCGCCCAGTCCTGAGCTTCCGTTCCGCCTGCACCGGAGTGAATCGTCATAATACAATTTTTATCATCATCTTTACCGCTTAGCATGCTTTTAAATTCTAAATCGGCAATACTTTTGGTTAAACTTTCACATTCCTTATTTATTTCTTCTAAATATGATTCGTCTTTTTCTTCTTCAGCTAATTGAATAAATTCATTAAGATTTTCAAAATTACTTTTAATTTCCGAATATTGAATTACCCACTTTTCCAACTTTTTTATTTCTTGTAAAACACCCTGAGCCTTTGCTTGATCATTCCAAAATCCTTCCGCTTCACATTTCTTTTTCAGCTCATTTATTTTTTGTTCTTTATTATCAATGTCAAAGATAACCTCTTAGTTTATCTAATTTCCCTTTTTGCTCATTAACAATTTTAATTTGTTCTTCGTACATAAGTTCCTCGTTATTCCTATTCAAATTTCATTTGGATTGTTTTTATAAAAAACTAGAACGCAGATAATACAGATTTAATATGATTTACACTGATTTTCTTTAAAAATCACTTTTTATTACCCTTAAAAAGAAAACATATTAGTAAAACATTTCCTAATCTTCAACTTCCAGTTCCATTCTTAAAAGTGCGGCGGCAAGTGTTTTACCTTGTGCATCATGTTTTAGAGAAACTGTTCCTCCACCGCCGAGTGTATTGTGAAGAAGAAAGTTTAAAGCACGAATATTGGGCAATTCGTATCTTTCAACTTCTCCAAGACAAATTCCTTTGAAGTGTTCTTTTACTTTTTCTTTTGTTAGATATTTACTTATTATTTGATAACCTTTTTCATCATAAGCAATAATTCCAACGTTGGCAGCATCGCCTTTATCGCCGCTTCTGCCATGACAAATATCAATTAGTTTTACTTTCATATTATATCTCAACAATTTTTATTTCCGGTTTAATTACTTCTTTACTTATTAAAGCAGGCCAATATGCAACTACTTCGCTCGGCTTGGGTCTTCCTCCGGCAAATCCGGTAACACTTGGCGGTCCGGTTAATATAAGCGGTGCAATTTCTTTACCGAATCTATTAACAGAATTAAAATCATGGGATCTGACGGAAACTTTAAGTACAACTTCGTTTATGTCATCTTCATCCAATTCTTTCGATAAAGGACCGTGGCACGAATTATAACCTAAAAATTAAGTGTTAATTTCATCAAAGACCAGGTTTAAGTTTTCTAATCTTTCCCTCAAAATTTTATCTGCAGCTTTTGCTTTGGTTATAGCTTGAGGCCAAGAATATGTTAAACTTGCAGAAGCTGAAAATCCGTCGGCGTAAGAACATGATACTTTATAAGTATCGGTTTCCTTTTCGCCGGTAATTCCAAAAACTTTAACTCTGTCATTTCCCAAATCCTCCAATTGTATTGAGGTAAAATCCGCAATGCAATCGGGAGTAATATATTTTTTAGGGTCGCCAATTTCATAAACTAATTGCTCGGCAACAGTTTCGAACGATACTCTGCCTCCCATATTTTCATGTTTGGTAACTATAATATCTCCATTGGGAAAAGCTTCGGCAATTGGAAAACCTAAATTTGCCATATCGGGTACGGATTGCCAATCACCAAGAAAATTACCACCGCTGGCTTGTCCGCCGCATTCAAGTATATGTCCCGCAATTGTTCCGGCAGACATTAAATCATAATTTTCTTTATCCCAGCCGAATTCATAAATCATTGGGGCTAAAGTTAAACCGGTATCTGTTGTACGCCCTGTAATTACAACATCCGCTCCTTTTTCAAGTGCTTCAACAATAGGGAAAGCACCCAAATAAACATTTGCGCTTAGCAGTTTATCTTTAACCGGAATTATGGATTCGCCCGTTTCCATATTGTTTAATTCTTCACCCATAGAAATTAATTCATCTAGCCTGTCTTTAATATCATCGCCAATAACAACTGCTACTTTCAATCCGGTTATATTCAGTTCTTTTGCAACATTGATTATGGCTTCGGCACATCCGATAGGATTTACTCCGCCGCCATTTGTAATTACCTTAATTCCTTTTTCTTTACAAACGGGAAGTATTCGTTTCATTAATGCCGGAATATCGCGGGCATAACCGAACTCGGGATTCTTATTCTTTTGCTTCTGGAGAATTGACATTGTTACTTCGGCTAAATAGTCCATTACCAAATAGTCAATATCCCCTTTTGTTACTTGATGATACGGAGCATCAATTAAATCGCCCCAAAAACCTTGTCCTGATGCAATTCTAATTTTTTCTTTCATAATAAATAATTTTTAGTGTAAAATATTTTACTAATGAATATATTCAAACTATGCTTATTCTACAAACTTAGAAATAATTTTGAAATTTTCGAAAATGAAAATTTTAGCCATATTGAAGGAGTTTGTTTTTTGAACGACTGAAATATCTC
>JAJRZB010000112.1 GCA_024275455.1 Bacteroidota bacterium
AGTTGCTAAAAAACCTGCAGCTCCAAAAGGGCCATACACAAAGGGTGATATAGTTGACCACTTAGCATTTAATCTAGATGTTACTAAAAAGAAAGCTAATGATTTCTTAAACGAATTAGTTACATTAGTTAGTAAAAATGCAAAGAAAACATTTACTATTCCTGGTTTAGGTAAATTCTATACTGTTAGAACTAAGAAAAGAAATGGTAGAAATCCTGCCACAGGAAAAGCAATTGTTATACCTGCTAAAAGCAAAGTTAAATTCAGAGTTGGTAAAGCATTGCAAGATGCAGTTTATGGTAAAAAATAAACTCTTTGTTGTTTAATTTTAAAGTCCGGCTTATGCCGGACTTTTTTGTTTCTATTAAGTGTTATCTATTTTTTCTTTCTTGTCGGAGTGTTTTCTTTAGCAATTTTTGTAATTCTTTCTAACAACGATTCGTATAGTTCCTTTGTAACATTGGTTAAAATAATTTTTAGTAAATTGTTAAAGTCTTTCATGTGCGGACTAAAACCGAGCTTCTCATTATCTGTTTTAATATAAAGTGGCATAAAGGCTCTTCCGGTAAAAATTCCCCCTGTTATTTCTTTTATATCCAGCAATTTAATTTTTACTTCCCGGTTATTTAAAACAAAATCGGAGCATATCATTTCTTCATTATTTATTTGTACTTTGAAGGGGAAGGTTTTATACATCCTAAAATAAAACTTATTTAATACATACAACAGAATTAAGTTGATTAATAAGGGGAAAACAAATTTCCAATCATGCTGCATTCCAAGTATTGAAGCAAGCAGATAAAACAGCATAATTAAGTTTGCCGGAATATTTGCGTAACGATAGATTTGCTTAGGCAAGAAGGAGTATTTAAAAGTTTTCATCTGTTTATATTCCAATTTTTATATCATTCCTGCATTCTGTTAGCTAACGGATTTAGTAAAAATTTACAACGCTGCAAAAGATTCCGGCTTAAAGCATACCGGAATGACTGAGTTTTTATAATCATTATCTTAAGTATTTAAAAATTACTAATGATGTTTTTATCTGATTTTTCATTTAATTCAACAATGCCATTTTTCTTGTTTCAACAAAATTATTAATATTTAATCTATAAAAATATATACCGCTTGTTAAAGATATTCCTTTTTCTAATAAGTCGTTATTACTAAATTCAACTTTATAAAATCCTTGCTTCTGATATTCATTTACTAATGTAATAATATTTTCTCCAAGCAGATTAAACACGTCTAATCTTACTTTACTGCCAAAATCTTTTGATGAACCAACTTGGTAACTGATTGTTGTGCTCGGATTAAAAGGGTTCGGGTAGTTTTGAAATAGTTTGATAAACGGTTGTTCATAGCTGCTCATTGAATTTACATTTTCATCGGCGAAGCTGTATAATTTACCGGAACTGTAATCGGCAATATACAATTCTTTATTTTCATCCACTCCAAAAGTTGAAATTTGACCGTCGAAATTAGTTAGAAAAGAATTTGGAGTTTGGGAATTGTTTAAATCGTATGTCCAAACATTTCCGTTAACAAAATCAGCATAAACATACTTATTAAATAGTTCCGGTGCTTTTATCCCTCTATAAACAAAGCCGCCGGTTATTGAGTAACCTCCTTCGGATGAATGATCATATTCCCAAATCGGCAGTTCTAGTCCGTCTTGGTTACAATTTGTACTAGGATTAAAACAATGGAAACCTTCCATAATTCGCCAACCGTAGTTTTTTCCGTTTTCAATTAAGTTAATTTCTTCCCATTTATTTTGCTCTACATCGGCTGCCCAAAGTTTTTCGGTATTATCAAAACTGAAGCGCCAAACATTTCTCAGACCGTATGCAAAAATTTCTTCTCGATAACCGTTTGAATTATTTTTAAATAGATTATCATTAGGAATTGCATATTCATTAGAACCCTCTTTATTGTCAACATCAATTCTGATAATAGAACCAAGTAATGTTGTAAGATTTTGTCCGTTATTATCCGGATCGCCACCCGAACCTCCGTCTCCAAAGCTCACATATAAATAACCATCCGGACCGAAAGCTATTTGACCGCCATTATGATTTGAGTATGGCTGTTCAATTTCCAATAAAACAACTTCACTGTTTTGGTCGGCTAAATTTGGATTTGAAGAAGAAACTGTAAAACGAGAAATAACCGTTCGTCTTGGGCTTGAGGCAGTATAATCTATATAGAAGTAACCGTTATTTTTATAATTAGGATGAAATGCTAAGCCCAACAGTCCTTGCTCTCCGCCGTAAAGAACTTGGTTCTCGATATTTAGAAAGTCGTCTGCAACGGTAACATTATCATTATTATTAAAAACCTTTATGTTTCCTTTTTGCTCAACAATAAATATTCTGTTTGTGCTGTCGGCAGAATTTTGAATGTCAACTGGATTTGAGAATACTAAATTAGGGAATGCTCTAACAATAACAGTTTGCGCATTAGAATTATGTCTGAATAAAAATAAAAATAAAATGACAATTAAGATTGAGTTTAATTTATATATGAGGTTCATTTATTTTCCCTTTCATAATCACACATTTATATTGATAAAAGTTTAAAGTACATTTTAAACTCCCGCCATTTTTAAAATTTCGTTAAATTCTTTTTCCTCAACCGGCATTACCGATAATCGGTTTCCGCGCTGTACCAGCCTCATTTTTTGCAATTTTTGATTTTCTTTTATTTCAGCTAAAGTTACAGGGTTCTTAAATTTTTTCTTAAGTTTAATATCTACCATCATCCAAGTTGGTTTTCCCATATTACTTTTTGGATCGTAGTGTTTGTCTTCAGGATCGAAAGCAGTAAAATCCGGGTAACCTTCTTTAACAACTTCACAATAACCAACAACGGCAGTCGGATTAGCATTACTATGATAAAATAAAACTAAATCACCCTTTTTCATTTCGTCTCTCATGAAATTACGCGCTTGGTAATTTCTTACTCCATCCCAATGAGTTGTTTTGTTTTTACTCTTTACCAAATCATCAATTGAAAAAGCGGATGGTTCCGATTTTACTAACCAATACTTTTTTGCCATAATTACCTCTCTAATTTTGTTTCAAATATTTATTAAACCAATTTTTTCTCATTTCATCAACTTCTTTTTTATGACTTCTTAAAAAATGATCTCCGTTTTCTAATAGAACTAATCTATGTTCAATATTCTTCTCAATAAATTTTGATGATAAATCCATTGAATGATGTGGTGGAACCCTTGTGTCATTTAATCCATGAATTAGTAGGATAGGAGTATTTTTAGAAAATGAATCTATTAAATTTAAAATTGTTCTCTGATAGCAAAAATTACTATCTAAATCCATATGATTAAAGTTAAACAATTTTTTCATAAATGTACTTTCATCAATATTACATTCGAGATTAGAGATACCTCCGGTTGATATTGCAGCTCTAAAATTATGATTTTTAGTAAGTGCAAGGTAAGTCATCATTCCGCCTCTGCTCCAGCCTTCAATTCCCCAAATATCTGTATTTGCAAATTCTATTTCATCGGCAACGGGTATTAAATTAAGTACGTCATTAATATCTGAGCCTCCAAATTCATCTTTACCTTCACCACCAACATTACCCCGGTATTGAGGTTCAAAAACAACGTAACCCCAACTTGCAATTTGACCTAGAATTCCTTGGGCATAAAAATCATCAATTGCTCCAGCATTACCGAAACCGCCTCTGCACCAAATAATACAAGGGTATTTCTCGTTTGCATTTTTTGGGTAAGCTAAATATCCTTTCACTTTTAGTCCGTCAGAATTATAAACAATTCTTTCCACAACGGAATTATCAATGTAAGAATTTCCCCAACCGCTTTTGATTATTTTATTTTGAGTTTCTTTTAACGAAACTAATTTTCTTTCAAGAATCATTTTATACCAACAATATTTGTTACAATTTAATTAAATTAACTTATTCAAAAAAATATTTTCAATTCAAAATTATAATTTCTATGAGCAAACAGAAAAAAAATAAGGTTAAACCAAAGAGCAAAATATTTCAAATAATTGTTGGAATAGTATTATTAGCATTTGTTGTACTCATGTTATCCGATTTATTCAAAACAAAAACTCGTCATAATTCGCCATTGAAACGTTCTGAAAAAAGTAATGTTTATAAATTTAAAAAGCATGGTGAATTAACTTTTCAATCAAAAGACGGAAGTTTTATTTCATCAATTGATATTGAATTGGCTGATAATGCTGATAGACGTGCACAAGGATTAATGTACAGAACGGAAATGAAAGAAAACCAAGGAATGTTGTTTGTCTTCCCAAACGAAGAAATGCAATCATTTTGGATGAAGAATACGGTTCTTTCCTTGGATATGATTTTCATAAATTCTAAATTGGAAATTGTAACAATTCATAAAAGCACAGAACCTTATGCCACTACCTCTTATCCCTCAACCAAACCGGCACAATATGTTTTAGAAACCGTTGCTGGATATACGGATAAATATAATGTAAAAGTGGGTGATAAGGTTGTTTTTAGAAGAACTAACTAAACTGTAAAAGATTTTTTATGATTCTTACTAAAGAAAAACTTACCGAGATAAATCTTGATGTATTTATAGAATCAAAAATTATTTCCGACCAAATTGATACTATATTAATAATAGTTCCAACCAATAGGAAACTGAGAGATTTAAAGAAAAAAATAATAAGTAATTATACCAATCGACCGGTTACAAAAATAAATATTGAAACTCTTACAACTTTTTCCACAAAGATTTTAAAGAATCACAAAAACTTCATTTCGTTAAGTGAAGCTGCATCAACGGTTTTAATTAAAGAATCTGCCGGTGAATTAAAACTGAATTACTTTGCTGCGTATACAAGCGGAATTCCGTTTGGAGCATTGGACAAAATTAAGAATGTAATTTCCGAATATAAAAAGCATGGAATAACACCGTCAACACTACTTTCGGAAGCTGCAAAGTTAGAAGAAAATGAAAAGAAGAAAGCAAATGATATAGCTGCTATTTATCAAATCTATTTGGAAAAATGCAAAAAACTTTCCGCTTTGGAATTAGGTGATATTTACACCGACTTGTTAAAATTAAGTAAAGAAAAGTTTTCCGATTATTTCAAAAATTTGTTCCCGGATGTAACTACAGTTGTTGTTAACGGATTTGATAAATTCACCAAACCCGAAATTGAAATACTAAATTCGCTTTCCGAAATTATTGTTTCCAAAATGTTTATCAGTTTTGATTATTTTCATAATAATCCGAATTTATTTTTACACTTAACTGATACTTATGAAAAACTAAAAGATTATGGGTTTACAAAAATTAAGGATCAATCACCCGAAGACCGCAGCGGTTTTAGAAAAGTAGTTAGAAGAAAATTATTTCTTGATCAAGAACAAATTCAATCGGATAAGTTTAAAGATTTTGTTTTTAAGGTGAAACCTAAGAATAGGTTAGAGGAAATTGAGTTTATTGCTAAAACTATAAAGTTGTTAGTTCTAAATGAAAAAGTTCAACCCGAAAAAATGTGTGTAGCATTTAATGTAATAGGTAATTATTCGGGTAAGGTTAGGTACATTTTTAACAAATACGGAATACCCCTTAATTTGACTGATAGAATTCCGTTAAAAGCATCATCACCGGTAATTGCTGCTGTTAGTTTGCTGGAACTTTTGGAACACGATTTTTATTACCACGATATTGCAAGGGTATTAACCAATCACTTTCTTGAGTTTGAAAATATTGATTTGAATAATTTACTATCGGTTGCAAGTGAGTTAAAAATAACCGGCGGAAAAAATAATTGGGAATTTATTATTGATGATACCCTAAGCTTAATGAAATATAATCAAACTGAGAACGGTAAAGATTTACAGGAAAAAAAAGAACAATACTTAAAAGCAAAAGATGACATTAAACAACTTATAAATCTTTTAAGTCCTTTTCGGAGTAAAAATACTTCATCTGAATTTTTATTACTATTTAAAAAATTGCTGCTTAAGCTTAAACTACCGTGTACTGTTTTAGAAAACTCAAATGGGAAAGAAGAAGAATATATTAAATCGATAACCGTACTACTGCAAACATTAAACGAAGTATTAACTTTAGTAGACAAAAATATTGAAGGTGATGAAAAACCAAAATATAATTTGAGTTTTTATTTAGATCACATCAGAACAATTACAAATTGGGCAAGATTTAATGTTAAAGAAAAATCGGATTACGGAGTTCTTGTTACATCCATAAATGAAATAAGAGGACTTAGTTTCGATTATTTATTTCTCGGCGGAATGTGTGACGGGGATTTCCCTACAAAATATTCACCCGAAATATTTTTTACCGGCTCTTATCAAAAGAAGGAACATATTCATCAAACGGAAGAAAGGTATCATTTTTACCAAACACTTTGTACATGGAAGAAAAAGTTATATTTAACAATTCCGCAAAGAGATAATGATACTGAACTTGTTGAGTCGATATTTATTAGTGATCTTGAAAAATTGTTTTTAATACCTCAGCTTAATTCAGACTATCCCGATAAAATTTTATCGGAAGAAGATTTGCAAATTAACTATGGTAAAAGTCCTTTTAATGAAAAAATCAAAAGTGCTATAGAAAATTTGGGCTTTGATATTGAGCATATTAATTCTTCTTCTCAAGTAAGAGATAAGAGAATAAATCAACCATTTCTGGAAGGGGAATACAATGGGTTTATTACTGCAGAAAATAAAATTACATCCGATTTTTTAACTAAATATGGAGAAAGACAATTCTCAATTTCTCAACTGGAAACTTTTGCCAAATGTCCTTTTAAATATTTTGCAGAAAGAATATTAAAAATAAAACCGATAGAAGAACCAACCGAAGAAGCCGAGCCTATTGAACTCGGCAATGTACTTCATTCAATTTTGTATGATTTTTATTCAAAAGTAATTTCCGAGAAAATTAAAATTGATAAAAATGGGACTAGTAACTTTGAGAAACTAAAAGATCTTCTATTTGAAATAGCAGAAGAAAAAATAAGTAAATTAAATTTACATTCGGCGCTTGCTTTTTTTGAGAAAGAAAAAATTCTGGGTATTGACGGCAATAATGAAAACTCCATACTATTTAAATTTCTAATTTCGGAAACGGAAAGCACATCAAATTTTAACCCTGAATTATTTGAATATGGTTTTGGAGATTTTAACAATACAGAAATGGAAAGGGAAAATATTCCACCGTTAGAAATTGGCAAAGTTAAACTTAGAGGAAAAATTGATCGAATTGATATTAATGAAGAAGAAAAATTATTTAATGTAATCGATTATAAATTGAAAGGAAGAAAACCAACCCAAAATGAATTGTACGATGGATTATCACTTCAACTTCCTGTCTATTTAATGGCAGGAAAACATATTCTTAAAGGATTGAGGGAAGAGGAGTATGATGGAAACGAGATGACTATTTATTCTCTCAATTATAAGGATGAAAAATTCGGACCATCACCGGTAAAATTGACGAGGAAAAAGCCAACACCAGAGTTAACAAAAGAACTAAATAAGAATTTGTTAGAAAAAACAAAAATTAAAATATCGGAATACCACCAAAATATTGTTAAAGGGAAATTTCACTTGTCACCTTTAGAAGATAGAGAAACAAAAGTTTGCAGCTACTGCGATTTCAAATCTCTTTGCCGGGTTAAAGAAGTTTTTGAGGAGTAATTATTTTTCAACTACTTGTTTTTAACCACTTTAAGTTTTTAAATAATAAACTTTGTTTCTCGATAATACTTGAAACATCTTGTATCGATAACTAAAATTTCTTAAATTTGAGCATGCCATTGCGGAAGCGATGGCAATTTTTTTTATATGGTAATAAAAGGAGAAGATATTTG
>JAJRZB010000113.1 GCA_024275455.1 Bacteroidota bacterium
ATTTATAGGCAGTCCTTTAGAAGTATCAATAATTTCGAATGCTCTCCCATCATATTTAATTACACCTGCATGATGGGTTGCAAACCAAATATTACCTTTTCTGTCTTCGTAAATATCATTAACATCCGAATGTTTAAAACCTGATTCATCAGCAAATACATTTAATATTTTATTATCCGAGGGATCAAATTTAGTAACAGCTCCAGCAGACCCAAACCACATAAATCCTTCTCTATCTTGAAAAACTTTTAATACGAAATCAAATTTTAAACCATTTTTCTTACTAAATGATTCATACCTTCTATTACTATATTTGGTAACACCACCAAGCGTACCAAACCAAATATTATTACTATTATCTATAAGGATTGAACTGATATTATTACTTATTAAACCATTATCTTTTGTGATTTTATTAAACCGCCCATTTTCAAATACGGAAACACCATTCCAGTGTCCGATATAAATTTTCCCCTGATCATCTTCAGCTATCGGATAAACAGCATTATCTAACAAACCGGATTCGGTCGTAAAAATTTCAAACCAGTCAGCAGGTAGCCTACTCATTCCTCCTAAAAATGTTCCAAACCAAATATCGCCGTGTTTATCAACAAAACCGGTTCTTATTTCATTACTCTGTAATCCAAAATGCTTATAAACTCTTCTTCCATCGTATCTATATATTCCATTATTATATAATCCAAACCACATGTCCCCATTATGATCTTCCAAAATAACATTAACCTCGTCGGCAGGGAAACCTTCTTTTTCTGAGAATTGGAAAAACGTTTTACCATTAAATGTTGTAATTCCTTGATCAGTACCAATCCAAATTAAGCCGTTTCTGTCCTCAAAAATTGTTGAAACTCTGTTGCTAAGTAAACCATCTTCCGTTGTAAAATTTATAAATGTTGAGCCGTTATATTTTATAATTCCTTTATCAAAAGTTGTGAACCAAACATTTCCTCTACTATCAGAATAAACGCCGGATAAAGAATTACTAGGGAATCCATTTTCTTCATTGTACTGAATAATTTTAGATCCTTCAAATTTATTTGCTCCGCCATATCTTGTAGCAATCCATATATTACCGTCTATATCATCAGCTATTCCATAAATAAAATCATCTGACAATCCGCTTTCAATAGTATAGTTTTTTATTTCATCTTCAAAAAGTATTGATAGCCCACTATTTGTACCTATCCATAAACTACCAAACTTATCAATAAATAAAGACCAAATATTGTTTCCAACCAATCCGTCACTTAATCTATAAGTTTTTACCTTAAGTCCGTCAAACCTACCCACACCGGCCTCAGTTCCAAACCAAATAAATCCTAGTGAATCTTGAACAATATCATATACTGTACTTTGGGGTAGACCGTTATCTGTTGTATAATGTTGGAAATTGAGAGACTGAGAAAAAAGAATACTTGAAGATATAAGTATCCCTAATAATGTTAGTACAATATTTTTTTTGGTTTGCTTCAATATTTTAGCTTTTTGGATATATTATCGACAAATTTTCTGATTCTATTAGATTAATTAATTTTTTCATCTTTATTAATATGCGGAAAACCAAACTGCGGCGATGTTTGCCCATCAATGTTTATTTCTCCAAATCGTTTTTCAAACTTTTCAATATTATCCTGTAAAGCTTTTAGTAACATTTTAGCATGCTGAGGTGTTGTAATAATTCTAGCATGTACTTTAGCCTTAGGAACCCCCGGCACTACACGTGTAAAATCAATTATAAATTCTGCAGGCGAGTGAGTAATTATTGCCAAATTAGAGTAAATCCCTTCAGCTTCTTTTTCACCAAGCTCAATATTTATTTGTTGCGCCTTGTTTTCTTGTTTTTTTTCCATAATAAGCCCCAATTAAATGAAAAGCCCATACGTTGTCAAGATGACAATTTATGGGCTTTTAATAAATTAAAAATAAATAAATTATCTATACTGATCAGCTTTATCAAAAGCTTCTTTAGATTTATCAGCCATTCCTAAATTTGCGTAGACTTTACCAAGTAAATCCCAAACTGCACCTTCTTCTTCATTTATCTTAAGATATTTTTCAAGGAGAGGTAAAGCTGCTTCAAATTTAATTTTAAACTCATCGGATTCTTGTTTTTCCTCTTCCATTTTCTCTCTTAATTCTGCACCCCATTTTACATAGGTTACTGCAAGATTATAAATTGCATTTTCATAATCAGGATCAATTTCTAATGCTTTCTCAAGATGTTTAGCTGCTTCTGCATATTCTTTTGCATTTAAAAGTAATGATCCATAATTATATCTGTAAAATTTATTTTCGGGTTCTTTTTCCACACCGGCTTTAAATGCTTCTTTTGCTATTTCTAATTTACCGGCAGCAATGTATGAATTAGAAAGTAACAATAAGATATCTCCATCATTCGGGTATTGAGCACGTCCTTTTTCTAAAACTTCAATTGCCGAATTAAAGTTTACTACTGCATTAGCAGAATCACCTTCTTGCTTTAATGCCAATCCTTTTTGAAGATACAAATCACCCAATTGAACGTAGGCTCCAGCTTCATTAGATAACTCAACAACTTTTTTATAAGGTTCAATTGCAGCATCTCTATCACCCATATTAATGTAGGCATAAGCCAAATTTTTATACGTATCAGCAGAATCGGGTTCACACATTATTGCCCCTTTAAAAGTATCAACTGCCTTTTGGAATATTACATTTGCGCTATCGGTATTGCCGGCTTTTGCTCCCCTATTAAATAATTTAACTCCTCTATTAAATCCATCTGCCCAATGATATTTTTTCGATTCACTAATTTTTGTAGCAAATTTATTACTGATTGCAACAGATTTATCATAATTTTCTAACATTCCGGCTATGTCTCCTTTTTCACCTAAAACATAACCCATTAAATAATAACCTTCATCACTTTTAGGATTTTTTTCAACTTCTTTTTTTAAAGATTCAATAGCTTTATCAAGATTTTTTTGTTGAATATAAAGTTTCGCACTCGTCAACTCAGTTGATGAGCATTGGAATGCCGTAAACCCAACAGCAATACTGAATAATAATAAAACATTGAAGACTCGCTTCATATTTAACCTCTCATGTTTGTTAATAATTTTAATTTTAAAATTTAGTAAAGTAGCTCAAACTTTCATATGGTAAAATGATTTTTTAACAATATTAAACTTAACTAATTAAATAAACTTTTGCTTATTTAATCTCATTGAATATCTTAATTATTTACAACGGTTCACAATAATGAAAGAATTATTTATAAAGTATTGAACCTAAAAAAATATTAAGTATCAAAAATTGGTTAATTGCTTTTGCATATCAAAAAGAATATTTTTATCCTTAAAAAGAGAGAAAATAATGACAACAGAAAACATAATCCGCGAAGTTCCAAAAGTTCGTTTACATGATCACCTTGATGGTGGCTTACGACCCGAAACTATTATTGAATTAGCCGAACAACAAAAATATGATAAATTGCCAACCAATGATCCAACTAAATTGGCTGAATGGTTTCATCAAGGTGCTAACAAAGGAAATTTAATAGAATATCTGCAGGGATTTGAACATACTTGTGGACTTATGCAAACAAAAAACGCTTTAGAAAGAGTTGCATACGAAATGATGGAAGATATGAAAAATGACGGAATCTGCTATGTAGAAACAAGGTTTGCTCCAATTCTACACTTAGAAAAGGGGTTACACTATGATGATGTAGTAACCTCAGTTCTTGCCGGATTAGAAAGAGGGAAAAAAGATTTTGGAGTCGGATACGGATTGATTCTTTGCGGAATGAGAAACATGAAAACCTCCCTGGAAATTGCCGAACTCGCAGTAAATTATAGAAATAAAGGAGTTGTAGGATTTGATCTCGCCGGTGAAGAAGGAGGATATCCACCCAAGGATCATTTAGATGCATTCCACTTTATTCAAAGGGAAAATTTTAATATTACAATACATGCCGGTGAAGCATTTGGGAAAGAATCTATTTGGCAAGCCATCCAATTTTGTGGTGCACACAGAATCGGTCATGCTACAAGATTACTGGAAGATGTTGTAATGGGTCCCAATAATGAAGTTCTCTCTCTCGGTGAACTTTCACAATATGTTTTAGATAAACGTTTACCCCTGGAAATATGTTTGTTAAGTAACGTACATACCGGTGCAATTGATAAATTAGAAAATCATCCTTTTGATATTTTTTATAAAAAGAGATTTAGAGTTTTTCTTAATACAGATGATAGACTAATGAGTGACACAACATTAACAAAAGAATATATGACAGCAGCCCAAACATTTGGAATTACACTTGATGATATAGAGAGATTAAATATCAATGCTATGAAATCGGCATTTATACCTTACGAGGAAAGAATAAAATATATCTATGATATTATTAAACCCGGATATCAAAAAGTTAGAGAAAAATTATTATCATTAAAAGTATAGGTTATGAAAAAAAAATTATTTAAAACTTACGAGTTTGAGCTCGATAAAAATCAATCAAAAGTTATTACCAGTTTTGCTAAGCAAGCTATAAAACAAATGGAAAGTGACGACCGATTAGTTAAAGAAGTACGAATCTTTAATTCGATTGTTGATAAACTAAGTACCTCTCCTGAAAGAGTAAAATTTACTAAAGAGGAAAAAACCAGACTGGTTTTTCAATTAAGGGAAAACACAAAACATCTTAAAAAGAAAGTTGATAATAGTTGGTTTTTAACGAAGTGGTTTTATAGAAATATGTATAATCAATACGAAAATATAATAGACACATTGGAAAATTAAACCATGAGTTCAAAAAATATTAAAGCTCCAATAGGAACGGAATTAACTTGTAAAGGTTGGATTCAAGAAGCAGCAATGCTAATGTTGATGAATAACTTAAATTCGGAAGTTGCTGAGAATCCGGATGAGTTAATAATTTACGGTGGTTCCGGTAAAGCAGCAAGAAACTGGGATGCATATAATTCAATTATAGAATCGCTAAAAAAATTAGAAAATGATGAAACACTTTTAGTTCGATCCGGCAAACCTGTTGCTGTTTTTCGTACACATACAAATGCACCGAGAGTAATAATTTCTAATTCAATGTTAGTTCCCGATTGGGCAAATTGGGAAGAGTTTAGGAAATTAGAAAAGCTTGGTTTAACAATGTACGGACAGATGACTGCCGGAAGTTGGATTTACATTGGAACCCAGGGTATTTTACAAGGCACATATGAAACTTTTGCAGAATGTGCCAATCAACATTTTAACGGAACTTTAGAAGGTAAGTTCCTACTTACGGCTGGTATTGGAGGAATGGGAGGAGCTCAACCCCTAGCAGCAACAATGAACGGAGCTGCATTCCTTGGTATCGATGTTGATAAATCAAGATTGCAAAAAAGAATTGACACTAAATACCTTGATATTATTGCTGATAATTTGGATAATGCGTTGGAATTAGTTTTAGATGCAAAAGAAAATAAAAAAGCTTTGTCAGTAGGTCTCGTCGGGAATGCAGGAGAAATTCTACCAAAAATATTAGAAAAAGGAATAATTCCCGATGTACTTACGGATCAAACATCTGCTCACGATACTTTAAATGGTTACGTTCCAATGGGAATGTCTTTTAATGACGCCATAAAGTTACGGAAATCTAATCCAGACGAATATATTAAAAAGTCAAAAAGTACAATTGTTGCTCATGTAAAAGCAATGTTGGAAATGCAGAAACAAGGAGCAATAACATTTGATTATGGAAATAATATTAGAGGAGAAGCAAAAGAAAACGGTGTTGAAAACGCTTTTGATTTTCCCGGGTTTGTACCGGCCTATATAAGACCACTCTTTTGCGATGGAAAAGGTCCTTTCAGATGGGTTGCTCTCTCCGGTGATCCCAAAGATATTTACGAAACCGATAAAGCTATTATTGAAACCTTCCCTGATGATAAAGCTCTTGTAAGATGGATTAAACTCGCACAAGAGAGAGTTCAATTTCAAGGTTTGCCCTCTCGAATTTGCTGGCTAGGATATGGAGAAAGGGCAAAAATGGGTAAAATTTTCAATGATTTTGTTGCTGCTGGAAAAGTTAAAGCTCCAATTGTAATTGGAAGAGATCATCTTGATTGTGGTTCAGTTGCCTCTCCATACCGAGAAACCGAAGCAATGAAAGATGGTAGTGATGCTATAGCCGATTGTCCAATACTAAATGCGTTGCTAAACTCAATTGGTGGGGCTAGTTGGGTTTCCGTTCACCATGGAGGAGGTGTTGGTATTGGAAAATCTATACATGCCGGAATGGTGATTGTAGCGGATGGAACCAAAGCAGCAGAATAAAGATTAGAAAGAGTTTTAACCTACGATCCGGGTATGGGTATTGTACGACACGCTGATGCCGGATATGACAGAGCTATAGAAAATGCTAAAAAACATAAAGTTAATATTCCTATGCTCAAATAATTTTAGGAGATAAAAGAAATGAAAGTTTTAGTAGCTACAGAAAAACCATTCGCTCAAGAAGCAGTAACTCAAATCAAAAATATTATTGAAAAAAACGGGTATGAATTTGCGCTTTTAGAAAAGTATACTAATTCAAATCAACTTATTAATGAAGTTTCTAACTCAGATGCTGTAATTATAAGAAGTGACAAAATTACTAAAGAAGTTATTAATGCCAGTAAGAAATTAAAAATCGTTGTTCGTGCCGGTGCTGGTTATGATAATGTCGATTTAGAAGCAGCAACTTCAAAAGGTATTGTTGTTATGAATACTCCAGGACAAAATTCCAACGCAGTAGCAGAATTAGCGTTAGGACTTATGGTGTATATCGCTCGCGGAAAATTTAACGGAAAACCAGGTACTGAACTAAAAGGGAAAACACTCGGAATTCATGCATACGGTAATGTAGGTAAACTTGTTGCAACTATTGCAAAAGGATTTGGAATGAAAGTTAGCGCTTTTGATCCTTTTATTTCCAAAGAAAGTATTGAAGCAGATGGAGTAAAAGTTTACGAAACGGTTGAAGATTTATATTCAAATAATCAATATATTTCATTACACATTCCGGCTACCGAACAAACTAAAAATTCCATCAATTATAATTTACTTAGTATAATGCCAAAAGGAGCAACTCTAATAAATACAGCAAGAAAGGAAGTTGTTAACGAAAACGATTTAGTCAAATTACTTGTAGAACGATCCGACTTTAAATATGTTTCAGATATAGCTCCAAATAACGCAGAAGAGTTATTAGAAAAATTTAACAATCAATGTTATTTTACTCCTAAAAAAATGGGAGCTCAAACTGCCGAAGCAAATATTAATGCAGGTATTGCAGCTGCAAATCAAATTGTTAACTTTTTTGAGAATGGTGATACTACTTTTAAAGTAAATTAATAAGCAACTTTTCTAAAAGGTTAATTTTTTTAACATGTTATTTTTAAACTATCACCCTTGGAAAAAGATGCTTTTACTCCAACACTTAGCAATCTAATATTCAAACAAGGCAAGCATAGTTGAGGATTTTCGGTAATACATTTTTTATCCTTATATATTAAGTAATCCTTTCTATATGGTGAAGGAGTAAACGATGGCATAATTACATTGGCTCCGGCAAGTATTCCTTTTTCTCTTCCTTCTTCATCAAGCGTTGCCAAGGCTGTTGTTGCCGGTATGTGAACATTTTTTAATACAATTCTTGCAACAGCCATTGTGTTAAGCAGTAATCTCAATTCGCAATTTTTCACATTATCAAAGGGAGTGTTATCTGCATGAATAAACGGTGAAAAAGAAGCCATGTCTACATCCAAACTATTACATAAAATTATGTCATCAGCTATATCTTCATAGGTTTGATTTGGCAACCCGATAATATTACCGCTTCCAATTTGAAAACCTATTGCTTTTAAGTACTTTAAATGTTTTATCTTGTTATCATAATTCTGATAAGGATGAATTTTATTATACAGTTTTTTATTAGCAGTTTCATGTTTTAGTAAATATCTATCAGCTCCAACAGAGCGCCACAAATCATAATCAGTAAAAGGACGTTCACCAACACTTAATGTAATAGCCACATCGAACTTTGATTTAATTTCTTCAACTATTTCAGCAATAATTTTAGCCGTATAAAAAGGATCTTCTCCAGATTGAAGTACTATCGTTTTAATACCGGATTCATAAATGACTTTTGCAACTTTTAGAATTTCATTTTTTGTCATTCTAAAACGTTCTATTATTTTATTGGATTTTCTTAATCCGCAATAAAGACATTCTTGCCTGCAATAATTTGAAAATTCAATAATCCCGCGTAAATGAATTTCATCTCTAAAGTATTTTTCTCTAATACTTTCTGCTTTTTTATATAAAACGTTAATCTCCCTTTCATTTTTAACGTTAAGCAAAGTGACAATATCATCTTTAGTAAATTCTTCTTTATCTAGCAAAGTTTCTAAATTCATAGTTTTTCATCAGATTGAAAATTAAAAGTAAATATCTCTTTCCCCTTTTTTTAATTCTTCTACCATTTTTTTTGTAATCTTTTTTTCTTTATCCGGCAGGTTCTCTATTTGCTCCATCAGAGTTTTTTCAACTCTTGATAAGTCCTTACCATTTGCAAAATCCAACAAATATTCTTTGAAAGTTGCTAAAGCATTTGGAGTACAAATTTCACCAATTTTCCCCGACTTTGCCAATTTCATAAATCTATCTCCAGTTCTACCGGAACGATAACACGCGGTGCAAAAGCTTGGCATATATCCAAGGTTACAAACATCTTCAACTACCTCGTGTAATTCTCTATGGTCACCAAGTTGGAATTGCCCAAATTTATTTCCTGTATCATTTTTATAGGCTCCAGGAGATGTTTTACTACCGGCACTTATTTGAGAAACACCTACATTAAACAATTCTCTTCTTAGTTCAGGTTTCTCTCGTGTTGATAAAATTATTCCGGTATATGGTACTGCCAATCTGATTATTGCCACTATTTTTTTGAAAGAAGAATCATCAACCGCATGCGGCGGTTGTTGAGCAGCCGGAGCATTTTGTGCCGGTTCTAACCTTGGAATTGAAATTGTATGAGGTCCAACACCAAGTGTTTTATCCAAATATTCTGCATGCGATAAAAGTGCAAGTAATTCAAATTTATAATCCGTTAATCCAAATAGTACTCCAATACCTAAATCATCAATTCCGGCTTCAAAAGCTCGTTCCGGTGCATGCAATCTAAAAGTATAATCTTTTTTTGGTCCAGATGGATGCATAATAGAGTATGTATTATAATGATATGTTTCTTGAAATATTTGATATGTACCTATTTCAAAACTGTGAAGTATTTTAAATTCATCTGTTGTAAGCGGAGCAATATTCACATTAACTCTACGTATGTTATTTCCCTTATAATCCAGATTATAAATCCTTTCAATAGCATTACCAACATATGGTAAGTTAGATTCCTTAGGATGTTCCCCACAAACTAATAATAATCTTTTATGTCCGTCCTTAATTAATTGAAACGCTTCACTTTCAACTTCTTCAAGAGTTAATGTTTTACGAATTATTTCTTTGTTATCCATTCTGAAAGCACAATACAAACAGTTATTTACACATGCATTTGTTAGATATAAAGGAGCAAACATTACCAAACGGTTGCCATAAATATTTTCCTTAATTTCTTTTGCGGTTTTGTAAAGTTCTATTAATATTTCATCATCAATAATATTAAGTAAAATGGCACTATCTTTTAATGAAAGTCCTTTACCTAGTTTAGCCTTTTCTATTATGGATAATTGTAAATTTTTATCTCCAAAGTATTTATTGGTAATCAGTTCATCAAGATATTTTTCATTAATAAATTCCATGTTTCACTCAAATTGTTTCACTTAACAGGTTGCAAATAACATTCCAAAGAATTTCTTTTTATACTTGTTAAATATTGATAATATAGTAGTTATTTTCTCAATAGAGAAAACAAATTTCTTCAATATAGGAATTTTATAATCATAAATTATAATTAATTGCAAATAATCATTTTTTATTTGAATTTTCCTATATATAAATATTTTCTTGTGGTATAAATTTTGTTTATAAAACTTAAACAGTTTACGAGGTAATTTTGGAAAAAGTTAGCAATGCCGAACGAAAACATATTGTTTTTATCGGTAAAAGAAATGTTGGAAAATCATCTCTAATTAATGCTTTTGCAGGACAACAGTTAAGTATTGTTAGCAATATTCCAGGAACAACAACAGACCCTGTTCGTAAAGCAATGGAACTTTTACCTTTTGGACCAGTTGTGCTTATTGATACTGCCGGTATTGATGATATTGGAGAATTGGGGCAAAAACGTATAAAGCAAACTTCAAAAGTAATTTCTTTAGCCGATTTTGTTTTATTTGTTATTGATGCAAAAAATACTTTGGATAAAATAGATATAGAATATATTAAAAATATTGAGTCGAAAAAGATTCCTTATGCATTTGTGGTTACAAAATCCGATTTAGGTGTTGACAAAAATCTATTAGAAAGTTTATCAAAGTATTCAAAAACAATTATTTTAACATCCATTAACAATTCAAAAAGTATTCATCAATTAAAAGAGGAAGTTATAAAATTAATTCCAAAAGAAAACAATATTCCTCTTATTTCAGACTTAGTAAAAAAGGTGAACTCTTGGTTTTAGTTGTCCCAATTGATCCTGGAGCACCTAAAGGTAGAATTATTAAACCTCAAGTTCAGGCCTTACGCGAAGCACTTGACAACAATATAATAACTGTTGTTGTGCAAGCAACTGATTTAAAAGAAACATTAACCAAACTTAAGGAAAAACCAAAACTTGTTGTAACGGATAGTCAGGCTATAGAATTGGTAGCCAATGTAGTTCCGGAAGAAATACCTTTAACAACTTTTTCAATATTAATGGCAAGAACAAAAGGAAATATTGAAAAACTTATAAAAGGATTGGATGAAATAGATAGTTTAGCCGATGGTAGTAAAATATTAATTGCCGAGGCCTGCACTCACCATGCACAAAAAGAAGATATAGGAAGAGTTAAAATACCTAATTGGCTACGCAAGTATACAAAAAAAAATCTTACAATAGATATTGTGGCCGGTAGAGATTTTCCGGATGATTTATCACAATATCATTTAATTATTCATTGTGGCGGTTGTATGATAACCCGTGCAGAAATGCAAAGCCGTTTGCAGTATGCCAAGTCCTTAGGAATACCAATAATTAATTATGGAATTTTAATTTCTCACATTCACGGGGTAATAAAAAGAGTTTTAAAACCTCTTTCGTTTTCAAATTAGATTTTGTTAGATAATTTATACAAACTTAATATCAAAAATATTATCTATAATTTGATGATAGTAAGCAAGTTTAAACAATTCTTGCAAACCTTCAATTTCATTTTCTGTTAAGCTATAGAAAATAGAACTGATTTGCTGTTTAATATAGTCATTTAAAGACGAGCTTAAATCAATTTTTTCTAAAATTACATCCAAATTAGAATTGATTTTTTCGTTTAATTTGTAGAATTTATTATTAAATTCCTCTAATAATTCTTTATTGTGCGAAACAAAAATAAAATTTAAGTAAGGATACTCAAGCAAATCTGCAATTTGTTCATCAAAGCTAATTCCTTTTTTATATAAACTCTTTTGCCAATTAAAATTACCGGTAATAAGATAATTATTATCTGCCTCTTGGTTTTCATTAGTATCTAAAAGTATTTCAGGTTCAATGCTATATCTTTCTTTTAAAATAATTTTTGATAGAATCACCTCATTTTTAGAAACATCACCCTTTAAAAATAATTTATCGATATTTTCATTTTTAGTAGAAAAGTATAAATACGAGTTAGTAAGAAAACCATCATATCCTAACCCCAATTTCTTTGATACAAATAAGTCAGTATTCTTTAATAAATCCATTGACGGAATTAATGCTATATTATCATTTGAATCATTTAAGTTATTAAGCAGCATAGATGACTCTTTAACAATTATATTTGGTCTTTCAGATTCTTGAATTGCTCAAACAAATATTGTTGCAAAAATATTATTGGGAATAATTAAGTTCATAAGTCTCTTTAAAATAAAATAGGCTATATCAAATTCACTTTGATACAGCCTATTGTAAAATAAGAAAATATATTATCTAACGTTTTTCGATTTAATTCTTGCAGCTTTACCTGAAAGATTCCTAAGATAGTACAATTTTGCTCTTCTTACTTTTCCTTGTCTTATTAAGTCTATCTTAGCAATTTTAGGTGAGTTGTAAGGAAAAATTCTTTCAACACCAACACCGCTGGAAATTTTTCTTACGGTAAAAGTTTTGTTGTTTCCATCTCCTCTTACACTAATTACATCACCTTCAAAAGGCTGAATTCTTTCTTTATTACCTTCAATTACACGTACGTGAACTTTAATTCTATCACCGGCATTAAATGCGGGAAAATCGGTTCTTTGCTGTTCTGCAAGTATTTCCTTTACCTTTTCCATTTCTACTCCAAACTATTTATTTTTTTCCATTTTTCTGTTAAACTTTTTGATTGCTCTTCTTTCCAAAGAGCTATTTTTTTATCATTCCCGGATAATAAAACATCAGGAACTTTCATACCTTTATATTCTGCCGGTCTGGTATAAAAAGGAGCTTCTACAATTTCTCCATTCATAAATGAATCGTGTAACATCGATTCACTATCACCAATAACTCCCGGTAACAAGCGAACAATTGAATCGGCAATTACCAAAGCGAGTAATTCACCTCCGCTAAGAACAAAATTTCCTATTGAAATTTCGTCTGTTGCAAATTTTTCTCTTACTCTATCATCAATGCCTTTATAATGTCCGGCAATAATTATAATATTTTTAGCCAGAGAAAATTTATTTGCTAAAGATTGATTATAAATTTTTCCCTTAGGTGTACTAAAAATAATATGTTGATATTCTCTTTCTGTTTTAAGTTTTTCAATACATTCGAAAAATGGTTCGGGTTTAAGCAACATTCCGGGTCCACCTCCGAATGGTTTATCATCAATCTGTTTATGCTTGTTGTGTGCATAATCTCTTAAATTATGAACAACAATTTTAACTATTTTTTTATCTTGAGCTCTTTTTATAATACTTGTATCTAAAATACTATAAAGTGAATCCGGAACTGCAGATATAATATCAATTCTCATCATCGAAAAACTGTTTACCTTCTGAACTCAAAAATAGTTTTTTATCATCCGTTAAGAAGCTATCAAAAAATTTTCTAATAGCAGGAATCATTATTTCCTTTCTATCTTTACTTTTAATAACATAAACGTCATTATTGGTCAACTTTAAAACATCAATCAATATACCAAAGAACTCTTCTTTAAAATAAATTTTGCAATCAATTAAATCATGCACATAAAAAGAATCTTCAGGAAGCTTATATAAATCCGCCGAACTAACATATAATTTCTTACCAAGAAGAAATTCTACATCATTTTGTGAATTAAACCGATGAAACTTAAAAACAATTTTTTTATCAACTATTTTAGTAAAATCAAGAGAAATTTCTTTTTTTTCACCAAAATAATCAACAAAAACTTTTTTAAGTTCAGAAAAGCGCTCCGGAAAATCTGAGAAAGATTTAATTATAACAGAACCATCGGAATTATAAACATCCTTAACTTCTGCTATTAAAAAAAAATCACTCAATTTAAATTAGTCGAGAATTTTAAGTATCGCTCTCTTACCATCTTTTGCTGCAATAGCAGTTAAAAGAGTCCTCATTGCTTGAGCAGTTTTGCCTTGTTTGCCAATAACTTTACCAACGTCATCGGCACTAACTTTAAGGACAAGCTCTACGGTATTTTCGTTGGGAACAGATTCATCAATGCTGACACCATCCGGATGATCGACCAAATGTTTAGCAATAAATTCAACGAATTCTTTCATGAGACTACCTATGGATTATTGGAGAAATAGGATACTTTATTTACCTAGCTCAGTTCCGGCAGATATTATTCAGTCTCTGTTTCGGCACTATCTGCAGAAACTTCTTCAGAAGCAGTATCCTTTACTTCTGCTTCAGCTTCTTTCTCTTCTAATTCTTTTTGTTTTTGCTCTTCCTCTAATTTTTTCTTTTCGGCTTCAGCTTTTTCTTTTTTCTTTTTTTCTGCTTTAGCTTTCTTTTCTTCTAAAGAAGCTTCTTGATTTTTTTTCCATTCTTCAAGTTTTGCAGAAACAGCATCTTCCGAAAGACCTTGTTTTATTAAATCTCTTTTTAGTAAAATACCTTTTTTATTCAATAAGTTTTTCACAGTATCAGTAGGTTGTGCTCCGCATCCTAACCAATAAAGTGCTCTATCTTCTTGTAAATCAATTGTAGCAGGATCTGTTTTAGGGTTATATAAACCTATCGCTTCAATATATTTACCATCTCTTGGTGAACGAACATCAGCAGCAACAACTTTATAAACGGGTTGCCTTTTTTTGCCCATTCTACGTAATCTTAACTTAACAGCCAAATTAAATTATCCTCCGATATATTTCTTTTTTAATTAAATTTAAAATTATTAAAATTCCCTAAAAGTTTCTTACCACCTTTGGAATTAAATTTCTTCATCATTTTTTGCATTTCGCCGTATTGTTTAATTAAGCGATTTACATCTTGTATTGAATTTCCACTCCCTCTTGCTATTCTTTTTCTTCTACTTCCATTTAAAATTTTAGGTTTTGCCCTTTCTTCTTTAGTCATTGATTGAATAATAGACTCTACTCTAACCAGTTGTTTGTCATCAACATCTGCATTTTTTAATGCAGAATTTACACCAGGCATCATTCCAAGTAACGATTTTAAAGAACCCATTTTCTTAATCATCTTAATTTGCTTAAGAAAATCTTCAAAGTCAAATTTATTTGAAAGTATTTTTTTTTCTAAATCTTCAGCTTCTTTATCATCAAACTGCTGCTGAGCCTTTTCAACAAGTGAAATTACGTCTCCACGCCCAATAATTCTTGATGCTAATCTATCCGGATGAAAAACTTCAATAGAATCTAATTTTTCTCCAAGACTAGAAAATTTAATGGGCTTATTAACAACTGCTTTAATAGAAAGAGCACAACCGCCTCTTGAATCACCATCTAATTTAGAAAGAACAACACCATCAAAATCAACAACCTCATTAAAGGCTTTTGCCGAATTAACCGCATCTTGACCGGTCATTGAATCAACTACAAATAAAATTTCAGAATGATTGACTTTTTCTTTAATTGCCAATACTTCATCCATCAAATCTTGATCTACATGCAAACGTCCGGCAGTATCTATAATAATTGTATTAAGTGAATTTTCCTTAGCATAATTTACCGATTCTTCGGCAATTTTTACAGCATCTTTACTTCCCTCAATACTAAAAACCGGAACATCAATTTGTTTTCCTAACAGTTTTAGCTGGTCTATTGCAGCAGGGCGATAAATATCCGCCGCTGTTAAAAGTACCTTTCTATTTTTATCTTTTAGGTACTTAGCTAATTTTCCGCTAAAAGTTGTTTTACCGGAACCTTGCAATCCAACCATTAAAATAATAGTTGGTCCGTTAGGATTTATATTTATCTCTTGCTGAGTAGACCCCATCAATTCAGTCAGTTCATCATAAATAATTTTAGTGATGAGCTGTCCGGGAGTTACAGAAGCAAGAACTTCCTGACCAAGTGCTTTAACTTTTACATCTTCAATAAACTGTTTTGCAACTTTGTAGTTAACATCAGCATCTAAAAGAACACGTCTAATTTCTCTAAGAGTATCGGAAATATTTTTTTCAGATAGACGACCTTGCCCTGTTACTTTTTTAAGAGCTTTTTCAAATTTTAAAGTAATATCTTCGAGCATAGGATTTATCTAATTATGCATAAATATTATTTACGCACTTTTAAGAGCATTAGCGCCGGAAACAATTTCCAATATTTCCTTAGTAATTGCTGCTTGTCTCTCTTTATTATATTTAATTTGTAATGTCCTAATCATTTCTTTTGCGTTTTCAGTTGCCATCTCCATTGCTGTCATTCTCGCACCTAATTCCGCGGCATAAGAATCTAATAACACCGTCCATAATTGACTTTTAAGATGCCTCGGTAATAGTGAACTAATTATTTCTTCTTGATTAGGTTCATAAATATATTCACTATGCTTACTTTACTCAGTTTCCTCCTCCGGAGCTTCGATAGGTAAAAACTGTTTACTTGTTAGCTTTTGTTGAATTACAGATTTAAATTCATTATAAACAATATAAATTTTATCTAAATCACCATCTACAAACTTTTTAGTTAGTTCATTAGTAATAGTTGAGGCAAAGTCAAATTCTAATTTAGAAAATATTCCAACATAAGAGCCTGCAATATTGTAATTAGTTTGGGATTTAAAATAGTCATTCCCTTTTTTACCTATACAATATAGTTCGATGTTACCGCTTTCTTTTTGTTGATTAAATTCACCGTTTATCAAATCTTCTGCTTCTCTTATTACATTCATGTTAAATCCGCCACACAAACCTCTATCGGAAGTTACTACAACGATTGCAACTTTCTCGGTATCACGACTTTGAAAAAGAGGACTATCAATTTTTCCAACACTTTTCAATAAATGGTTTAAGACTTCAGTTAATTTTCTGGAGTATGGTTTAGCATGGATTATATTTTCTTGAGCACGACGCAACCTTGCCGCAGCAACCATTTTCATTGCTTTAGTTATTTGCTGTGTGTTTTTTACACCAACAATACGTTGCTTTATATCTCTTAAAGTTGCCATACTATTTTTACTTAGCTCTTCTTAAATTTTGATTGAAATTATGAAACCGCTTTACTTATATTCTCAACTGTTTCATCACTTAATTGTTTTGAACTTCTTCTATCATCAAATATGTTTTTATAATTTACATCAACAAACTCTAATAATTCCTTTTCAAATCTCTTTACATCTTTTACTTCTATATTTTCCATAAACCCTTTTGTAGCTGCAAAAATACTTACAACTTGTCTTTCAATTGGCACCGGTACATATTGACCTTGTTTTAGCAATTCAACTAATCTTTCTCCTTTTGCTAAGGTTCTTTGTGTTGCTTGATCCAGATCAGAACCAAATTTTGCAAATGCTTCAAGTTCACGATATTGTGCTAAATCAAGTTTTAACGAACCGGCAACTTTTTTCATTGCTTTTATTTGTGCATTACCGCCAACACGGGAAACACTAATTCCAACATTAATTGCAGGCCGAACACCGGCATTAAAAAGATTAGGTTCAAGATATATCTGTCCGTCAGTAATTGAAATCACATTAGTTGGAATATATGCAGAAACATCACCTTGTTGAGTTTCAATAATTGGTAATGCAGTTAAACTACCGCCACCCAATTCATCACTAAGTTTTGATGCTCTTTCCAAAAGTCTTGAATGAAGATAAAAAATATCACCCGGATAAGCTTCCCTTCCAGGAGGTCTTCTTAAAAGAAGTGAAAGTTCTCTATAAGCTACAGCTTGTTTAGAAAGATCATCATAAACTGCTAAAGAATGTTTACCGTTATCTCTAAAATACTCGGCAAGTGTCGCTCCGGAATAGGGAGCAATATATTGCAATGGTGCCGGATCGGATGAAGCAGCGGAAACAACAGTTGTATATTCCATAGCACCGTGTTCTTCTAATTTTTTAACAACTTGTGCAACTGTTGAAGCTTTTTGTCCGATTGCAACATAAACACAATAAACCGGTTTTACTCCATCGGCAGCAGCTTCTTCCGTATGAGTGTATTTTTGATTGATTATAGTATCAATTGCTACCGCCGTTTTACCGGTTTGCCTATCTCCAATAATTAATTCTCTCTGACCTCTACCGATCGGAATCATTGCGTCAACTGCAGCAATACCCGTTTGCAATGGCTCGGTAACAGGCTGCCTTGCAACAACACCCAAAGCTTTTCTTTCAATAGGCAAAAACTTATCAGATTGTATTGGCCCTTTTCCATCAATAGGAATACCCAATGGTGTTACTACTCTTCCGAGAAATTCTTCTCCAACCGGAATTGAAGCAACTCGTTTTGTTCTTTTAACAGTATCACCTTCTTTTATTAAGGAACTATCTCCAAAGAGAACACAGCCAACACTATCTTCATCAAGATTCAAAACCATTCCGATGATATCGTGAGGAAATTCTACTAACTCACTTGCCATAACTTGAGAGAGTCCGTATACTTGAGCAATACCGTCACCAACAGAAAGGACAGTACCAACATCATAAACATCAACTTCATTATCAAAACCAGATAGTTGCTTCCTTAAAAT
>JAJRZB010000114.1 GCA_024275455.1 Bacteroidota bacterium
ATAATAATTTCCTATATTTAACCGATAATTAAATTAAATACCGAATAAATTACGTTAGAAATGAAATTAGACAAAATAAATAAAAAGATTCTAAATTTATTGCAAGAAAACACTTCAATTACAAATGCAGAACTTGCAGAAACACTAAAATTACCTGCAACAACTGTTTTTGATCGTGTAAAAAAATTAGAACAGAACGGAATTATAGCTAAAAAAGTGGCATTGGTAAATCCTGAAAAAATAGGTAAAGAAACAATAGCTTTTGTCACACTTTCATTAAACGGACATTCAGCAGAAAATGTTAAAAAGTTTTGGAAAGCTATTGAAAATATTCCTGAAATATTGGAATGTTATCATGTTTCGGGGGAAAGCGATTTTATTCTGAAAGTAATTGTTGAGAATGTAAGAGCATATGAAAAATTTTTGTTGGAAAAATTAACTGCAATAGAAAATATTGGTAAAATAAATACATCGTTTGTGATGTCAACAATAAAATATCAAACGAAAATTCCGGTGTAAATAAAACAAACCTTACACAAAACTGTCATTCTAAATCCGTCAGTTGACGGATGAAGAATCTCAATGTTGTAATTTGGCAATATATTGAGATATCTCGCATGGCTCAGCATGACAAAATCACTCATTTTATGTAAGGTAAGTTAAAAAATAAGTTTTTAATTGGAGGTTGAAATGGCTGAGAAAGATAAACAAAAAGAATTGGATTCAAAATACTCAATGGATACTCATTTAATTTACGGCAAAAATGTTTCAAACAAATGGGATTATAGTCACCACGTAACAGCTCCCATTTCTTCCTCAACAACTTTTAGATTAGATTCAGTTGCTAGAGGAGCGGAAGGTTTTATGCAGTTTGCCCAAACAGAAGCTCATGGAGATGAAGACCCGATTTTTATTTATGACAGACTTGGCGAACCAAACAAAGATATGCTGGAAGAAAATCTTGCATACATCGAAAAGGGAGAAATGGCTGTAACATTTGCAACCGGAATGGGGGCAATTTCCGGGGTGCTCGGAGTTCTAACAAAATCGGGAGATGAAATTATTACTCACACTACTTTATACGGATGTACAATTTCACTATTTAATAATTGGTATCCTCGCTTAAATATTAAAGTTAATCCGGTCGATTTAACTAATCTGGAAAATATTAATACTGTTTTAACTGAAAATACAAAAGTTATTTATTTTGAAACTCCGGCAAATCCTAATATGGATGTGATTAATATTATTGAATTAAGAAAAATAGTTGATGAAATTAATAAAAATAGAACCGAAGAAAATATAATAACTATTGTTGTAGATAATACATTTGCAACATCATTTAGTCAAAGACCAATTGAACTTGGAGCTGATTTTTCAGTTCACTCTTTAACTAAAGGTATGGGCGGATTTGGTACCGATATGGGCGGAGCGGTAATCGGTAAAAATAAATATAGAGATGCTTTACTACTTTACAGGAAAGATTTCGGGGCAGTATTAAATACTAAAAGTGCATGGGCAATTTTAACATACGGACTTCCATCATTAGCATTACGACAAAAACATCAAATTCAGTCATCTATTAAGATTGCGGAATTTTTAGAAAATCATCCCAAAGTTGAATTTGTCAGATATCCCGGATTAAAATCGCATCCCCAGCATAAAATTGCAAAACTGCAAATGATTGATTTTTACGGAAACTTTGCCCCAGGAAGTTTGATTTATTTTACTCTAAAAGGAAATACTCCGGAAGAGACTAAAGAAAACGGAAGAAAGTTGATGGACTACATTGCTGAAAATGCTTATACAATGACGCTTGCTGTAAGTTTGGGTCATACCAGAACATTAATTGAGCACCCGGCTTCAATGACGCACTCGGTTGTTCCTGCTGATAAATTGGAAGAAAGAGGAATAGATGCCGGCGGAGTAAGGTTGGCGATCGGAATTGAAAATGTTGATGATATTTTAAGAGATTTGGAAGATTCCTTAAAAGTTATTTAGTCTAACTTAAATGCCCAACTTCTCAAAGAAGTTGGGCATTTTCTTTGAGAAGTTGGGTTTTCAAAAAAAACATAAAGAATAATTTTTTAATCTTTTAAAATTCCTTTAACACATTTCGATACTATTTTAATTAATCACCTTATTAAAGTTGGGCTTTAATGAAAAAATATTTAATTCTATTATTTTTTTACTCTATTTGTTCTTATTCCCAAATTGATTCTAATGATTTAAACCAAAATGTAACCGGAATTATAACTACAGGTGATGATACCTATCTTATTCTAGAAGAAGGATTTATACAAATCAACAAAATTGATATATATACAGAGTACTACAGACAAATATATAATGATTCAACAATAATTAACCCTAATTTAGAATTAAAAGAAGATTTTAACTTTAATATAATTCCCTACATTTCACCGGATTTAGAGCAGTATAAGTTTGACTTTAATCAACCAATAAATTTGGGAATTTTTTTCCAACCGAAAGGAACAGGGCAATTTTACTTAACTCCCTTTGCTGAGGAAATAATTGATTCGTTAAATAAGAAATAATTGTTCTTCCCTAAAAATTTTCTCATTCTATAAGTAATCCGGGTTACATTAATGTAACATTCATCTTTGATACTACATTTTCACTTGGTAAATTTCACTCGAAATTTTAAGAAAGTTTAGAGAAAATGTTAATCCCAAAACCTAAAATATTTGAACAATTTCCTGAGATAGTATTTGGTTTTAGTACTAAATCAAAAATTCAACAAGATGATAAATATCACTTTAATATGTCCAAATCAATTGGAGATTTAAAAGAAAGGGTTGAAAATAACCGTTCCTTATTTTTTAATAAACTGGGATTAACAATTAACAATGTAATTATTCAAAAACAAATTCACAGTGATATTGTAAATATTGTTGATAAGCTCTTACCGGGATTAGAAGGCGATGCATTAATTACAAAAACTAAAAATTTAGGTTTGGCAATTTGTACTGCAGATTGTACAAATATCTATTTGCATGATTCGACAAATAAAATAATTGCAGCGGTTCATTCGGGTTGGGAGGGAACGGAAAAAAGAATTTTAGAAAAAACTTTAGTTAAATTAGAAAAAGAATTTAATTCAAATCCGAAAAATATTTATGCTTATTTCGGTCCCTCAATCTCTCAAAAAAACTATGAAGTTGGAAAAGAATTTGACAAAAAATTTGATTCGAAATACTTAGAGCCAAAAGGGGAAAAATATTTATTGGATTTAAAATCAGCTAACAAGGATATGTTAATTAGTCTTGGAGTTCCCGAAAATCAAATTGAAGTATCGGAAATCTGCAGCTATGGAGATTCAAATTTTCATTCCTATAGAAGAGATAAACAAAACTCCGGTAGGGCGTTGGGTGTTATAGCAATAAAAAAAACAGATGAGTAAATCGTTAAAAATATTTTTGGGTTACACAATTATTTGCATTGTTTGGGGATCAACCTGGCTTGCAATAAGGTTGGGTTTAGATTCACTTACACCAATTATTTCGGCGGGATTAAGATTTTTTATTGCATCAATCATAATTTTTATCATAATTTTTCTTAAGAAAATAGAATGGCATTTGGATAGAAAAGCAATCAGTATTTATCTTTTCCTGGCTTTTTTTTCATTTGTTATTCCTTTCGGTTTAGTTTATTGGGCTGAGCAGTTTATTCCAAGCGGATTAACTTCAGTGATGTTCGGAGTTTTTCCCTTTTCGGTTTTTATCTTTTCCTGGTTTATACTTAAAAATGAATCAGCCGATTTTTTCAAACTTCTGAGTGTAATTCTTGGTTTTGTAGGTATTGTAATTATTTTTGCCGATAGTCTGCACATCGATTTGGAAAATCACACTCTGGGTTTGGCAGCAGTTTTAGTTAGTGCAAGTATTCAAGGCTCAGCTTCCGTTGTTCTGAAAAAATGGGGCGGATATTTAAATCCTTTTTCACTGAATGCCGTTCCGTTGTTTATTGCGGGGCTGTCAATGATAATTTTAAGCTTTTTAGTTGAGAATAAAGAGACATGGGTATTTGATAAAAAAGCGATAATTTCAATTTTATACTTAGCAATTATCGGAACAATATTGGTCTTTACAATTTATTATTGGCTGCTTAAACATATCAATGTTGTTATTCTTTCTCTTTCTTCGTTTATTACACCGATAATTGCATTAATTTTAGGCTGGATATTTTTAAACGAAAGTTTATCTAAAAACGTTTTAATCGGATCGATGTTTGTGTTAATTGGAATTTTATTTGGTAATTTAAAGGGGTTACGAAACTATTATTTTTCGAAAAAAGGAATTGTACGATGAAGAATATTGTGAGGATAAAAAATGCAGTATTTTATGCTTATCACGGGGCATTAAAAGAAGAACAGTCAATCGGTGGAAAGTTTGAAGCTGATGTTGATATGTTTTTTGATTTTTCCGAAGCTGCGGAAAATGATGATTTATCTAAAACTATAAATTATGATGAAGTTTATAAATTCATAAATGGTGTAATTAATGATAAAAAATATTATTTAATAGAAACCCTGGCAACAATTATAGCAGATAACTTGTTAATTAAATTTCCGGTATTGGATAAAGTTAATGTAAAAGTTCGTAAAAGTAATGTGCCTGTTGGCGGTATAATTGATCATGTGGAAGCGGAAGTTGAAAAAAGTAGAAATGAATAAAGTTTATATTGGCATTGGTTCCAATGTTGGCAACAAACTTGAAAATATTAAAAGTGCTTTAATTATTTTGAATAAAAATGAATTTATTTTCAATACTAAAATATCATCTATTTATGAAACTATACCTTACGGAACTATTGACCAAGATAATTTTTACAATGCCGTAATCTTTATTGAAACAACTCTCGATTTATTTCCGTTATTAAATTTCACGAAAAAAATTGAAAAACAAATCGGCAGAGTTAAAAGAATAAATTGGGGACCAAGGGAAATTGACTTGGATATTTTATTGTTCAATAATGTGGCTTATTCAAATGAACAAATCACAATTCCGCATAAAGATTTACATAACAGGGATTTTGTTTTAGTACCTCTTTTAGAACTAAATGATAAACTTATTGATCCGAACAGTAAAAAAATGTTTTCAGAATACTTATCCGAGTTAAAAGATAAATATATTATTAGTAAATTTAAGTTTAATAATTCTGAAAAATCTGAGAGTATTAAATAATTTTTTAATAAAACATTGTAACATTAGACAAAATCCTTCAAGGCATTAAAAGTTTACAAAATATTAAAAATTATTTTTGTAAAATAATTATTGAGATTATTCAAAAATCTGTAATACCTATAAGGTTTGTTAAAAGAATACACATAGAAATCTTAATCATTACTGTTAAAGTTATTTTGAATTAGGAGAAATTTTTGGAAGAACCAAAATATATTGCAATTGAGGGAGTTATTGGAGCCGGAAAAACTTCTCTTGCCAAAAAATTAGCCGAAAAATTATCGGCTAAGCTGGTGTTGGAAGAGTTTGAGGATAATCCTTTTCTAGAAAAATTTTATGACGACAGAAAACGTCACGCATTTCAAACTCAGATGTTTTTTCTGATTAACAGATTTAAGCAGCAAGAACAATTTAATCAAGAAGATTTATTTACAAATCATGTTGTTTCCGATTATATCTTTGACAAAGATCAAATTTTTGCGCTACTCAATCTTTCCGGTGAAGAGTTGAAATTGTATGAAAGCATCTTCCCCTTGTTAAAAAGGGATTTAAGACAATTTGATTTGGTGATTTTTTTGCAGGCAAGTGTTGATAGGTTAATCTATAACATAAAAAAAGAAGCCGACCGATTGAAAAAAATCTTACCAGGTCTTATATTAGAGAGTTAAGCGAAGCCTATAATAATTTTTTCTTTAAGTACAATTCTACTCCGCTTCTTATTGTTAACACCACAGATATTGATTTTGTGAATAAAGAAGATGATTTTAACGAATTGTACAACCAGATTTTTAGAAAAGACAGAGGCTTTATAGAATATTTTAATCCAAAAATTAAAGTTTAACATTATGGGCATATTTAGATTTAATTTTTTTGTTTTACTCGGTTACATAATTATCAAATCTTTTCGGTTTTTAATGAAAATATTTTTTAAAGGTGTCTCAACAAGTGAAAAACAAAAAGTTTATGAACCTTCTCACTCAAAAAACAAAATAGATAAGAAAGATGTAATTGATGCAAAATTTGAAGAGATTGAAGTTAATAAAGAATCAAAATCAGATAGTTAGAATTTGAATGCAGAATAAATTGAAGCTTTCTCCGCTGCTTTTATCTGCCGAACCGAGCGAAGAGTTAACGGTCGATTTAAGTAATCCTAAAAAAATTTTAGTAATCTGGTTAGATGTTTCATTCGGAATTTTAATTTCCTCGAGAAGTTTCTTTCTTTCCCTAAAAAAGAAGTATCCTAATACGAAAATTACTCTAATAATAAATAAAAACGCTTACCTTAAAATTGAACAATCGAAATTAACATTTAAAAGATTTTTTGATTTTATTTATTCTTCGTCAAAGAAATTTTCTACAATTGGTATAATTAGAAATGATTATGAAATTACAATTATTCCTACATTAGGTAAGTTTAAATTTAGCAGCTATTTGTTTCTTTGGCTGTCAAAATCAGTTAAGAAATATGGTGTTGATAAATTTAACAATAATGCAAATCCTTTTTCGTTTTTAGTTAAAGATAAAATTTCTGTAAATTTTCTGCAAACACCCGATATTCATCTGTCTCAAATTTTGTTTGAACAATTAATCCGGATAGATGAATTTGATGAGCCGGAAAACTTTGTCTTAAATTATAATTTATTGGAAGATAAATATATCCGGGAGATGAAAAGAAATTTCGGATTTTATCCGATGAAGAAAATTGTTGTTATCAATTTATTTACGGAGAAAAAAGAAAACAGACTATCATCATCAAAGTTTTTAGAGGTGATAAA
>JAJRZB010000115.1 GCA_024275455.1 Bacteroidota bacterium
AAATGTTTTATTGTTAAAGTTATCATCCAACAATACTTTTACGGCAACATCAGCAACATCTCTTAAATCGACAAAACTTGATTTTGCATCTTCTGCGGGAGCAAAAATTTCATTGTTGCTTTTAATAAAATCTCTAAACAAATTAGTAAAATTCTGCATATAACAACTTGTACGAAGAATTACATATTTAAGTCCGGAATTTTCTATATGTTTTTCGATCAATCGCATCGGATCATTATCATCTTTCTCTACCCCCATGGCGGAGATATTTACAATTTGTTCAATCCCGCTATCTTTTGCTACATTAATTGCATTTATAACATCATTATGAATTTTTAAAAAGGATGGTGGTGAGACAAGTATAATTTTACTAACCGACTCAAAAGTATTGAAAAATGTTTCTGGTTTTTGATATTCAAAATGTACAACTTCTGCTCCTTTAAGATGTAATGATTCGGCTTTATCAGGGTTTCTTACTGCAATTTTAACTGGTTGTTCTTTCTCTAATAATCTTTTTGCTGCTTCTAAACCAATTGAACCGGTTGCTCCAATAATTAATATTTTTTTTGCCATTGGGGGTCCTCCGTAATTTATTTTGAACTATTAACAACTTCAATTCAATTTCTCAAAGAAAATAAGAGTAGGATTTTACAAGTCGGGAAACAATTTTTGATGAAATGCTACAAGTCAATATAAACTTCTTTTGCTAAAAATCAAGAGGATTCATAAAATGACAAAGTATTCTGTATTTTATAAAATAAATAGTTTAATTATTTGGCAAGATTACCTCGTGTATTGTTATGATAATGGTATTTCACTTGATTTATTTAATGAAATTTGCTTACTTATTTTTTTACTTTATTATGATGAAAGAAATACATAATGAAAATTCACAAATTACTTTTAACTTTTCTTTTCAGTAGTTCATTGTTTTTGTGTTCTTGCAGAGAAAAAATAAATGTGGTTGAACCAAAAGAAATTCTAAGTTCTAGATTTTCTAATATCACTTTGCAAATTACATCCCCAAGTAAATGGGAACTCTGGCGTCAACAAAAAACATATAGTATAAAATGGAGTTTTTCGACCAATAGCAGTAATGTATTTTTGAAAATTGAACTAACAAAAAAAGGGAAAGTGAAATTTATAATTTCCGAAAACACCAATAATGATGGTGAGTACGAATGGAATATTCCGGTCAATATTGAAAATTCAAATATGTATCAGATAAAAATTTCTAATTTATCTAATCCGAATATTTACGCATTAAGCGATGAGTTTTCTATCAGAAATTTCTAGAAAACAATCTAAAATAAAAATGATTTTCTCACTTTTTTAATTATTACTAATTAGTTAATTTCACACCAAATAAATCGATAATAAAATGAATATTTATCATAAAACATTTGCATTAGCAGCAATAATTCTTCTTTTTCCTAAATTAAAACTTAAGGGTTCGGGATTGTTTATATCAGAAAATAAAAATGCTGTTTCCAGTGAAACAGTTAGCGGAAAGACAGATAACCATTTATTAAATTCATTTTACAGCAACAAACAATTAGGGTCATTTATTAAAGAAAATCAAACTTTCTTCCGATTGTTTGCACCAACTCAATTTAAAGTTGAACTGGAAATTTTTGAGAATGTTGAAGATACAACTGGTAAAGTTTTCCCTATGCAAAAAGATAACGATGGAGTATGGGAAATAGTAGTAGATGAAAATCTTAACAAAAAGTTTTACGGTTACAGAGTTTATTCAGTTGAAAATATAAATGATAAAAAAACACCAAATCTTGCTGTAGACCCTTATGCAAAAGCTGTAGCAACTTATACCGATTATTTTAACCCGCGTAAATCAATAGTGTACCAAGAGGATTATAATTGGGAAAACGATACCTGGATACAAAGAGACAGACGTGATTTAATAATTTATGAAATGCATATTAGAGATCTTACTTCACACAATTCATCCGAAACTTCAGCACCCGGAACATACCAGGGATTGATTGATAAAAACAGCAAAGGCGGTTTAAACTATATTAAATCACTCGGGGTAAATACCGTTGAATTATTACCGGCTCAAGAATACGGATATGTTGAAATTCCTTTCAACGATTCATTAAATGGCAGATTTAATACTTGGAATCCCTATGAAAGAAATCATTGGGGATATATGACATCAAATTATTTTGCGCCTGCCGGTTACTATGCAGAAGATATTGGGATATTAAAACGAAACCAATGGATTGGTAAATCCGGAGCCCAAGTAAAGAAATTTAAAGATATGGTAAAGGCATTCCACAAAGAAGGAATTGCCGTAATGATGGATGTTGTTTACAATCACCTTTCCGAATATGAAATTGGCAATTTAAAAGAAATTGATAAAAACTATTATTTTAGATTAAATGATAATGGTGATTTTATTGAAGAAAGTTACTGTGGAAACGATCTTAAAACAGAAAGACCGATGTTGAGAAAACTGATTGTTGATAGTATTCTATATTGGATGAAAGAATATCATATTGACGGATTCAGATTTGATCTTGGTAAATTGATAGACTGGCAAACAATTGAAGCAGTTATTTATGAGGCAAAAAAAATAAATCCTAACGTTATATTCGTTTGTGAACCTTGGGGTGGTGGTTATGATCCGAAAGGTTTCTCTTTACGCGACTGGGGAAGTTGGAATGACCAGATTAGAAACGGAATTAAGGGTGAAAACCCATTTAATGGTTTAGGGTGGATTTTTGGCAGTTGGTACGGTAATAATGATATTAACAGAATAAAAAGTTATGTAAGGGGAACTTTAATTAAAGATAAGTTCGGACTTTTTCAAGAATCGGCACATTCCGTTAATTATTTGGAATCTCACGATGGTTATACGCTTGGTGATTTTATTCGTTTGGGGTTAAAAAAAATTAAAAAAGATGAAGTAATTTCTGACATAGATAAAAATGCCGAATTAACCGAACAAGAACTAAAACTGAATAAACTTGCAGCTTTATTTTTATTTACATCCCAAGGAATTACAATGATTCATGAGGGACAAGAGTTTGCAAGGTCAAAAGTTATAGTTTTTCAAGAAGGTGTTAAAGATGATCATGTTGGAATGTTAGACCATAACTCTTACAACAAAGATAATGAAACCAATTATTTAAACTTTAATCACGCAAAAACCAATAATGAACTACTAGATTATTATAAAGGGTTAATTAAACTTCGTAAGATTCACGAGGCATTTAGAAAAGCAGACTATAACGATTATTCATTCGTAAATTTAAAAAATGAATTTGCTTTAGCTTATAACCTTAATTTTGGAAATAAAAAATATTTTGTTGCCTTCAATGCGAATCCTAATTCTAAATTAAAAGTTAATTTACCTAAAGGTTGGTGGAAAGTTTTAGCGGATGAAAATAATGCAATGCATTATAATTTAAAATCTGTAAACGATAGTATTATTTTAAATCCCTCTACGGGAATTGTGTTGATGTTGAAATAAATGGATCTATTTTTTTTTGATTATCTTGCCGGTTATTTTATCTAAAGATTCTTTAAGTCCTTTTAAATCAACCGGTTTTATAAAAATATTATCAATTCAATTTCTTTTATAGTTCTCTATTTCTTTATCGGAAATATTTCTTGCAAAAATTATTATTGTAGGTTTATACTCAATTTCGTTTTTGTTTAGTATTTTAATAAAATCCATACCAGAAGCATCATCTATTTGATGCTCAATAATCAGCAGCATAGGTTTTCTTTTCTTAATTTTTTCCAGTGCATCTTCAATATTTGCTGATTGTAATATTTCTATTTTATCAGTAATGCTTTCAACCAATTTAGAATATAAAATTCTTTCCGATTGAATAGTGTCTAAAATCAATATAGCTGCGGAAGATATAGGCAATGTAAAAATAAATTCACTTCCTTTGTTTAATTCACTTTTAACAGAAATATTACCGTTATGTTTTTCAATGATTTCTTTAACTAAACTTAAACCTAACCCGGTTCCCCTTTCTCCGCTTGTTCCAAGTGTTGTAAATTTCTTATCAAGAACAAATAATTTTTCAATATTTTCTTGTTCAATTCCAACTCCGGTATCTTTAACCTTAAACTCAACTGTTTGTTCATCTTCTAATTTTCTAGCAAATATTTCTATACTTCCGCCACTTGGTGTAAATTTAATCGAGTTTGCAACTAAGTTATTAATAACTTGAAATATTAGATTTTCATCGACATTTATATAAATTGAATCTTCAACATGAGCTGTTAGTGTTAACCCTTTTTGAAAAGCTATTCCGGAAAGCATTTCTACTGATTTATTCGCAATGTAATTGGCATTAATTATTTTAGGTATTATTTCAATTCTGCCGGTTTGTAATCGAGTCCAATCCAACAATCCGTTTAATAAATCTATTGTGTGCTTAGATGCATCTCGTATATTCCCAACATATTCTACAATTTCCTCTTTTTCCAATGTTGAATCGGTAAGAATTAAATCTGAGAAACCTAAAATTGAAGTAAAAGGAGATTTTAGATCATGTGAAATTATTGAAATAAATTTATCTTTTGTATTATTTAGTTTTTCAAGTTCATTTATTTTATTTTTTATCTCTTCTTGTTCTTTTGCCCCTTTGGTTACATCTCTTATTGCACCAAAAAGTTCATAAACTTTTCTTTGTTCATCCCTTATTGCCTTAATATGATTACTAATCCATACAATTTCACCATTTTTATTAATAATTCTATAAGTTATATCAATTATTTCCGCAGTATCTTCGCTCAACAAATCTTCTATAGAATTATTTACCTTTTCAATATCATCAGGGTGGATTATTTCTTTCCATAAATTCCTTTGCGAAAGAAATTCAACATGTGTATAACCGAGAGTTTCAGTAATTTCCGGACTAATATAATTTATTAATATCTCTCCTTCTTTAATCAGTGCTGACCATAAATACTCATTGAGATTCGCTAATAATTTTCTAATATGATGCTTTCTTTCATACTCTTCACTGGTTTCTTCAGCCAAATCTTCAATTGATAAAACCGAATAAGCAGCATTTGAGGAAGAATAAACTTTTTTTATGCTTGCTAAAAATACAGTTGAGTCATTCTTAATTAATTTTACTTTCTCAATAACAGACGAAATATTATTGTTTTCTATAAAACTTACAAAGCTATCTTTCGATTCATTATTTACAATATCCAAATAATTTTTATCATAAAAATCTGTTTCATAATTGCTGTTAAATAACTCTAAAAATTTAGGATTTACTTTTACAATTCTTTTTTTGTATATAATTATCAGTGCTTCTTTAGATTGGTACAGCAAAGAATGGGCTGTATCGAGAAACAATTTCTCTTCCATACTACATTTGTGCAAGTAAACTGTAAAATACTTTAGTTCAGAAGCAACTGTTGAAATATTAATATTTGGACAAACCTCAATGATTTTACCCTTTTTAGTAATAAGAGGAATTATTTCAAAAACACCTTTATGAATTGAGCTAAAGAAATCTGTTATTTTATGCTGTACTCTAAAATTAGATTCAATCAAATCTGAAAAATTTACACCCCTTATTTCATCTAATTGGTAATTAAACTCAGAACAAAATTTATCATTAGCAAAAAGTATTGTTCCGTTAGGATTAGCTTGAAGAATCATTTCATCCGATTTAACAACGGTATCTTTAAAAAACACCTTTTCTTCTTCATTTGCTTTAGTTAGTCTTTGCCGGTGAAAATCTATTTTATTACAAAATACAAGTATTTCTTTGTTATCATTATCTTTTGATAAAATAAATTTAGCATTAACAATGGTTTCTTCGTTTGGAGAAGTAATTTGTAAATCTTTTTACCAATTGGAGTTAAGAAGCAACTCCTCTCTAATAGTATTAAAATACTTTTTGTTTACCTCCGGAAATATCTTACTGATAAATTTTGTGATTATATCTTCACTTGAAATACTAAAAAACTTTACTGCATTATCAGCCCAATAAGTTATACTTCCTTGCAAGTTTATTTTAAACATTGCATCAGAATTGTACTTAGCAAAGTTGTAATACTCTTTATATTTTTTAACATTGCTTAAGTAAGTTATTCCGTCATTAATTTCATCATTTAATTCCCTCATAAATACAATTATTGCTCTTACCTTTTCATTTTTATCTTTTAGGGGAACAAAATAATTGTTAAAAATAAATCTGTTATTCTCCGAGTAATATTCAATCTCTAAAAAACTAGGATTCTTTTTATCAAGAATATTTTCTACAGTATTTTTTATTGTATGTTTAAATTTTTCTTCAAAAAGAGTTGTAATTGTTAAACCTTCTTTATCCTTTAGAAAACCACATTTATGTTCAATAGAAAATGATGAATATTTAACTTTACCTTTGGGACTAAGAATTAAGAAGCATTCATTAATCTTCTTTAAAAATTCAATAAAAGGATTGGATATAAAACTTAAATCATCTATATCAGTTTCTTCGGAAAGATAATTTTCAACTATTAGGGTTCCACCTTTAAATATTCCATTTTTAAATATCGGCGAACCTTTTACAATTAGTTTAATATTGTCTTTATGTTTGTTAGAATATGTAAGAAATGTTTCAAAATGTTTACCTTCTGCCAACATTAAAAGGTCATTCTGAGGTAATTTTTTTGTAAAATTATTCTCTGTAAAGAGAGTATTCCCTTCTAATTTAATATCTAACCATTCCTCATCAAAAAAATCTGTTACATTTCTGTTAACCGATTTTACTATCCAATTTTCATCAAAAATAATAATTCCCAAGGGCAGAAATTCTATCAAATCTTGCCAGCTAAAATCCAATGCATTAAAAAATGCTTCTATTTGTGAATGATTTTGCATTATTATTCTTGAAATGTAAAATTAATATTATTTACAATTATACTGATAATAAATTAGGAGTATTGTACTCCATTTTAATGTGATGAAGAGCATAAAATAAACAGAACAGAAAATATGTTTTAACAAAAAAAAGGTTTGAATTAGAATTTATTTGCCTTATTACGCAAAAAGATAATAAAATTGGAGTACTTAGAGTTTTTAATTAAGTTTAATATACAAATATTTTTTTCAAAACTAACATGCTTAAATCAGGCTAAATTAGAATATTTTAAAATAATTTATTTAAACTATTAGGAGCGAACGAATGGAAAAACTGGATTTAACTAAGTATGGTATTGTGGATACAAAGGAGATTTATAGAAATCTTTCTTATGAAGAACTTTACAAACATGAAATGGATCCTTCGTTAGAAGGATTTGAAAAAGCACAAGAAACCGAACTTGGCGCTGTAAATGTAATGACAGGAATTGTTACGGGACGCTCTCCGAAAGATAAATTTATTGTTAAAGATGATATTACTAGAGATACAATTTGGTGGACCTCTGAAAAGGCTCCTAATGATAATAAACCTACAACACAAGAAGTTTGGAACGATTTGAAAAAAATTACAGCCGATCAACTTTCAGGTAAAAACCTATATGTTATAGACGGTTATGCTGGTGCTAACGAAGATTCCCGTTTAAAAGTCCGTTTTATTATGGAAGTAGCATGGCAGGCTCACTTTGTAAAAAATATGTTTATTCGTCCAACAGAAGAAGAACTCGCAAATTTTGGAGAACCTGATTTTGTTATTCTAAACGGTTCGAAAACTACAAATTCTAAATGGAAAGAACATGGTTTGAACTCTGAAGTTTACACGGTTTTTAATCTTACCGAAAAAATGCAGGTTATCGGAGGAACGTGGTATGGCGGTGAAATGAAAAAAGGCATGTTCGCAATGATGAATTATTATTTACCTCTTAAGGGTATTGCTTCAATGCATTGTTCTGCCAACAAAGGAAAAGATGGAGATGTAGCAATATTTTTCGGTCTTTCCGGAACAGGTAAAACCACATTATCAACTGATCCGAAAAGAGAATTAATTGGCGATGACGAACATGGTTGGGATGATGATGGTGTATTCAATTTTGAGGGCGGGTGCTATGCCAAAACAATTAATCTTGATAAAGATTCAGAACCTGATATTTACAATGCAATTAAAAGAGATGCTTTGTTAGAAAATGTTACTGTTGATGAAAACGGTAAAATTGATTTTACCGATGACTCTGTAACGAAAAATACTCGCGTTTCTTATCCAATTTACCATATTCATAATATAGTTAAACCGATTTCTAAAGCCGGTCATGCAAGTAAAGTTATATTTTTCACAGCCGATGCTTTCGGTGTTATGCCTCCGGTTTCTAAATTAACACCGGAACAAACCAAATATCATTTTCTTTCTGGATGTACAGCTAAATTAGCCGGTACGGAACGAGGAGTAACATCACCTCAGCCAACTTTTTCTGCTTGTTTTGGCGCAGCATTTTTAAGTCTGCATCCTACCAAATATGGAGAAGAGTTAGTTAAAAGAATGGAAGCTAATAATGCCAAGGCTTATTTAGTAAATACAGGATGGAACGGAACCGGTAAAAGAATATCAATAAAAGATACTCGTGGAATTATTGATACTATTTTAAATGGGGATATTGAAAAGGCAGAAACTAAAACAATTCCTTACTTTAATTTGGAAGTTCCTACTGCCTTACCCGGTGTTGATCCGACTATTTTAGATCCGCGTGATACTTATGAAAACCCGGATGATTGGGAGAAAAAAGCTAAAGATTTAGCAGAATTGTTTATTAAGAATTTTGAGCAATATACTGATAATGAAGAAGGTAAAGCGCTGGTTGCTGCTGGACCACAGTTGTAAAAATTTACATTGTAGGGACAACTCATGAGTTGTCCCTACATATATGTTATCCCTATAAAATTTCTTTTATAATTTTTTCTGTTGCACCAATATTTTTTTGTACATATTCGGTTGAAATATCTCCGATTTCTTTTCTTTTATTATCATCTGTAAGTAGTTTTCTAAAAACTTTATATGCATTCTTTTTATTATTAATTTGAATGCCACAGCCTAATTCCATCATTTTCAAAGCCTCTTGACTATTTTTATTCTTAGGCCCAAAGACTACCGGAATACCATAAACAGCAGGCTCTAAAACATTATGAATACCTTGTTTAAAACTTCCTCCAACATAGGCAATATCTGCATAAAAGTATAACGTGAGTAGTATTCCAATTGAATCAATTAAAATAATATTTTAATTTGTATAATCATTTTTATAAGAAAACCGAATTAAATCAATACCTTTTAGCGAATATTCTAACCCTTCCAATCGTTCCGGTGTCGGCTCGTGAGGAGCGATAATTATTAAAACATTATCTAAATATTTTATTAACTTTTTAACCGCCGGTAAAACAACATCTTCATCTGCTTCCCAACTGCTGCCGAGGACAAGTATTTTTTTATTTCTTATAATTTCATCTCTAAAAAGATTTTTACTTTTGGCCTGAATACTTTTTTGATAGACTCTGTCAAATCTTGTATCCCCGACCACTGCAAGTTTTTCATCACTAATACCAAATTCTTTAAAATTTTCCATGTCCTTTTCCGAAATAGTTAAAATTTTTGAAAACTTATTAAATAAGGAAGCATGAAATTGTTTGGAGATTGGTAATTTTCTGTTTGAATCTTTGCTCATTGTTGCGTCAACAATTAACATTGGAATTTTGTAGCTGTCTAAAGTCCAAATTAAATTTGGCCAAAAATCATAACGCATAAAAAATACAACACTCGGTTTTACTAATGCCACAAATCGTTTTACGGTTTTTGAATTATCGAAAGGAAGGTAAGAAATAAAATCGGCATTAATATATTTTAAAGAATTTTTATACCCGGAAGGAGAAAAGAAAGTAACCAAAATATAAATATCCAACCTTCTTTTTAATTCTTCAATTATTGGTTTTGCCTGCTCAAACTCTCCCAAGGAAGAGGAATGAAACCAAATTATCTTTTTGTTTCTATCAATGCCAGTTAGATTAATTATTAGGTCTTCAAATAATCTTTTTCTCCCTTTAATACCTTGTCTTATTTTTTTATTAAAAAAGCTTAAAAAATAAATTGATACTTTAATTATTGGGAGAGCAATAATGTTATATAAAAAATACCAAACAGATTTCATAAAGTGCTAATAAACTCTTTTGTTTTTTGATAAACATAATCCGGTGTAACTTGCAGCATACACTTAAAATGCTTTTTGGGGCATTCGCTACGACCAATATGACTACAAGGTCTGCAAGATAATGAATTATTTTCTAATACTAAACTTTTACCACCATAAGGCGCAAATCCGAATTCTTTTACTGTTGATCCGAATATAGAAACTACCGGTCTCTTAACCGCAAGTGCGGTATGCATTAAACCGGAATCGTTGCAAATAATAATTTCGCATTTTTTCATGTTAACTGCTGTCTCAAATAGTTTATTATCATTTGATAAATCGACAGATCCGGGTATGGATTTATTTATTTCGGAACATACTTTCCTATCGCTTTTCCCCCCAAGTAAAACAACTTGGTAATTATCTTTACTTAGCTTTTTGCCAAGTTCAATAAAATAATTTTCCTGCCACATTTTAGTTTTATGAACAGAACCGGGACAAATTCCAATTATTCTTTTTTCACCAATAATATTTGATTTAACAGATTCATCAATAAACAACTCCAATCCGTTGTTATCCAAAGAGAAGTTGGATATTGTTTTTGAATAACGAACAGGAATTGGAATAATATTTTTCAATCTATTTATTTTGAAATTAACCAAAAGAAACTTATCTAAGTTTGGTTTTTTAAACCTTACTATTTTCGGCGATATATTTTTAGTTATTTTTCTACTTCTGAAATTATTCTGCAAATCAATTGTAAGATCATAATTCCTATTTTTTAGCTCTGATTTAACTAAATCAATATTATCATTATTTTTTATCGAAATTACACTATCTAAATGCGGATTAAATTTAACAGCATCTTCAAATTGCTTACGAACTAAAAAATCGATTGTAATATTTGGATGTTGATTTTTAAATGATCGGATAAACGGGGTTGTTAGAAGAATATCGCCCAGAGAGCTTAATCTAACTATTAAAATTCTATTTACTTTACTTAAATTCACATTATTTTTTTAATATTGGGTTACAATTTAACGATTAATGTCGATGCGTGCTATATCAATTAAGTTACAAATAAATATTAAATTTGTTTTGCAAAAAATGAATTAAGAAAAATTTAATGGATTTGATTGCAAATCAGGAAACTTGAGGTACAGACACTCTTTTACTGCTTATTAAACTGATATTGTTATAGTCTATTTTTCTATTTATTTTTTAACAACTAAAATAAGATTTTAAGGTAGAAATATGTCAACATTGCCACCATCCCCGGTTAAAAAATTTTCTGAAGATTCTTTAGAAAAAAAGGTTTATTCATATATTGATTCTTTAGAAAAATATATTCCATTAATGAATGATAGGAACAGGCTGTCTTTCTCGCTACTAAATTATCTTAAAGGTGAGGGTGATCCTCCGGATATTACAATTAGGAATAACAAACTCCACATAAAGAATACAAATCAATCGGAATTAGCAAAAATGATTGAAGATAAATTACCGGAGTTGAAAACAGATTGAATGATTGAGTGATTGGATAGATAAATGATTGCCTTATTCAACAATCAGTCAATCATTAATTCAATCAATCTTTTTAACAATTAATTTTCTTCTTCAATTATTTCATCTGAATTGTAATTTTTCTTCTTTTTATTTTTTTCAAGATCAGATAGTTCTGCTTTTAAGGTTATCTGTTTTTCCTTTTCAGATTTTTTCTCTAAAAAGATTCTTGCAATGTTCGTTGCATTAGAGCTGATTCGTTTAAGCAATTCAATTAACTCTAAATGTATGCCACTGGTTTCAATCGATTCGGGAACTTTATCTCTTAATCTATCAAAATGAGTACGGCGTAATCCAATTTCCATGAGTCTGTATTTTTTATATTTTTTCTCCATTCTTTTCGCATCTTTAAGGTTAACATCTTTAAACACTTCTATTGCTCGGCTTATCTGCTTCATGATTCTAAGATGGTAATCTTCAATTTCCTTTTTTCCTTCCTCGGAAAAATGGACATTATTCTCAATCCTTTTTTCAGCAAGCGGAATTAATCGCTTTGTAACAATATCACCAATTTGTTCAATCTCGGTTAAACAGTGCATCATTTCAAAAACTTCATCTGTTCTTTCTTCATGTAAGCTATTCTGACTTATTTTCATTAAATATTTACTAATTCTAAGATTTAAATAGTTAAGTTCAGCTTCCTCTTCATGAATAGTTTCTATAATATCCCTATCATTTTTAAAAAACGGTACTATTATTTTCTCAACCATTTTCTGGGCTTTACCAGCCATTCTGATAATTTCCGCTTTAGCTAAATTTAAGGCTAAAGCCGGAGTGCTTATTAAGCTTTCCTCTAAAAACTTTGTTTTAAAAATACTTTCCTCTTCCAATTCAGGTTTATCGGGTAAAACCCACTCAATAAATTTTGCGGAGATATTTGTAAACGGCAGAAGAACGAACGTTAATACAACATTAAAAACCGTATGAGCATTTGCAATTTGTCTTGGAACTACTTCCGATAAAAGTGTAATTCCGGTTGAACTTTGAGAACCTTGGGGTGAAATAGACCTGACTATATCGGCAAAGTATGGTATCCACCAGACAAAAAGTACTACGCCAATAATTTTAAATAGAGAATGAGCTAAAGCAACCCTTTTAGCTTCCCTGCTGGAATTTATACTCGCAAGTATAGCTGTAATTGAAGTTCCAATATTTGCTCCGAGTATTAATGGTATTGCAGCTTCAAGTGTTACTAATCCTTGTGTACCTAGAACAATGAGAATCCCTGTAAAAGCACTGCTGCTCTGAATTAATGCCGTAAATAAAGTACCTACTAAAATACCTAAAATCGGGTTTTCCAAATGCAATAATAAATCGATAAACGGCTGGTATGTTCTTAACGGATACATTGATGTTGACATTACATACATACCAAAAAACAGAATGCCGAACCCGAGAAGTATCTCACCGATACTTTTTATTTTTTTTGATTTACTAACAAACAATACAATAAAACCAACTCCTACAATTAGCAGTTAATAATCGGTTAATTTAAAAGCAATCATTTGAGCAGTAATAGTTGTGCCTATGCCGGCTCCTAAAATTATTCCAAGTGTTTGAGAAAAGGTCATCAACTGAGCTTGAACAAAACTAACAAGCATAACAGTTGTTGCACTGCTGCTTTGTATTATCATTGTTACAAATGTTCCAACAGCAACGGCAATAATTTTATTATTTGTTAGTGTTTCTAGAATTACCCTTAATTTACCGCCGGCGGTTTTTTTCAT
>JAJRZB010000116.1 GCA_024275455.1 Bacteroidota bacterium
AAGAGATTAAAAAAGATAAAAATAGCTTTTGATGTAAATAAAAAATTTAGGGTTCACAAAAATCAAATTATAAGGAATATTCAATCCTAAGGAGGGATAAACAAAATGAAAAAACTAAATTTATTAACCGTTCTAATTATGTTTGCTTTTGCAAGTGTTAGTTTTGGGCAAACTATTTCTGGTTCAGCACATGATTTTTCTAGTGAAACTTGGAATGCAACTGGAGAAATATGCGTAACATGTCATACTCCTCATAATGCTGATGCTTCCGTAACAGATGCTCCATTGTGGAATCATGAAGTAACTGGTGCTTCATTTACTCCATATACAAGCTCTACTCTTGATGCAACTGTTGGCCAGCCTAATGGGTCTTCAAAATTATGTTTAAGCTGCCATGACGGTACTGTTGCTGTTGATAACTTTGGCGGCAAAACTAATGGTACCGAAATTATTTCAGGTGATGATTTGATAGGTACTGATTTAAGTAATGACCACCCAGTATCATTTACTTATGATGCTGCTCTTGCAGGTACTGACAACGGTTTGAATGATCCTACAAGTACAAATTCAGGCTTAGGCGGTACAATTGATGGAGATATGTTATTTAGTGGACAATTACAATGTGCATCTTGCCATGATGTTCATAATGGTTCCGGTGTTGCTAAACTATTAGTTATAAATAACAGTGGCAGTAATCTTTGTTTGACATGCCATAATAAATAGCCATTATTATTTATATTTTATTTTTATAGAAGGTGATTTTTAATCACCTTCTTTTTTATTTACTAGTTAAAATATCTTTATAAGGATAAGTATTCCCTATTCTAATGAATGAAATTCAACCTAATAGTTTGGAATTTCATTATTTTAGTTAAAACCGAGGTCCGGATCTTAATCATGATAATAAACACACACTACTTTTAATTTTTCTGGGGTTTCTAGTTTAAAGAATGTTTTTTATCTTAGCATATTGTATAATTTAATGGAAATAGTTAAAGATGAAGAAGCTTAAACAGATTTTATTATTTATTTTAACCGCATTGTTCCTCGTTTCCTGTTCTTCAAGCAAGGAAACAGTTAAGGAACAAGAGCTAATTATTTATCCTTCACCACCGGAAAAAACAAGAATTCAATATTTAACTTCTTTCAGTACTGCTTTCGATATAACCGGTGAGCAATCCGAATTTCTTTCTAATATTGTTGGTGAAAAAGAAAATAGAGCGATAGTAAAACCCTATGGAATAGCAATTTATAAAGGAAAAATATATATCTGCGATACAATCCTCGGAGGTATAATTATTATTGATCTCTCAAACTCAACATTTGAATATTTTACTCCTAAAGGATTGGGCGATTTAAAAAACCAATTAATTGCTTTATAGATAAGGCAGGAAATTTATATGTTGCAGATTCAGAGAGACAGCAAATTGTTGTGTTTGATGAAGCAGGCAATTATTTAAAAAGTTTTGGACAAGGTGAAGAAATTAAACCGACAGATGTTTTTGTTGATGACAAAAACATTTGGGTAACCGATTTGAAAAACCATCAGGTTATGGTTTACGACAAAAGTACTTACGAGTACCAACGATCCATACCCGGTGCAAAACCGGATTCTTTATCAAAACTCTTTTCCCCTACCAATTTATATGTAACTGACAATAAATTATATGTTAGCGATTTTGGTGATTTTAATGTTAAAATTTATGATACTAATGGTAATTATATAAGAAAAGTTGGAAGTTATGGCAGGAATTTAGGTCAGTTTGTTAGACAAAAAGGAATTGCTGTTGACAAAGAAGAAAATTTATATGTAGTTGATGCGGGATTTGAGAATGTTCAGATATTTGATAAAGAAGGTCCACTTCTTATGTTTTTCGGAGGGCCTTATCACGGACCGGGAGATATGTGGCTTCCGGCTAAAGTGATTATTGATTATGATAACTTGGAATACTTCCAAAAATATGTGTATAAAGATTTTGATCTAAAGTATTTGATTTTTGTTACAAACCAATATGGCCCTGATAAAATAAGTGTTTACGGATTTGTGGAAGAGAAATAATTAATT
>JAJRZB010000117.1 GCA_024275455.1 Bacteroidota bacterium
ACAAAGACAAAAACAAAGACTTCAAACCTGGATTACGTTATAAGTATTATGAAGAGAATGTCCTTTATGTTGATGAGTTGGAAAAATATCAGCCTAAGAAAGTTGGTGTAACTCCTAACTTTAGTATTGAAGAGAGAGATAATGATAAACTTTTTGGATTTATTTATTCAGGTTATATAAGAATACCCAAAGATGGAATTTATACCTTTTTCCTATCAACTAATGATGGTGGTGTACTCTATATGGATGGAAAAAGATTTATTGATAAAGATGGCCCAGGTACTGCAACACCATTATCAAGAACTGTTAATTTGAAAGCTGGTATCTACAAGATTGGAGAAAAATATTTTCAAATGGGCGGGGGTTTTTCTAACGAAATAAGCTGGAAAGGACCTGGTATCAAAAAATAGGTAATTCCTCCATCGGCATTATTTCACTAGTAAATCATGAAGTGTATATTTACAAATTAGTAAATATGACAACAATAATAATAAAATTATGAGTAAAATATTATGAGGACAGAAGTAAAATCGTATAAAATAAATTTTTATATAACTCGGTTTTTATTAATAATGATATTCTTTTATACAGATATATTTGCAAATAAAGGGGTAAAGCTCTGGTCATTAAAGATGGAAGGTATAAATATTGATGCATCCGCTGCAATTGGAGATGTTGACAATGATGGATATTCTGATATTATAGTCACTAGTATTACAGGTGATGTTATTGCACTTGATGGTAACGGACGGAATATTTGGAAGACTAATCTAAAAGATCAAATTTCTATTGCACCAACACTTATGAATGTAACAAATGATTCCGGTTTAGAGGTGCTGGTGCTTTCATTATCAGGGAAAATATTTTGTTTGGATGGATTGACCGGTACTATATTATGGCAAGATAGTACACTTGGTAAAATAAAATGGGCAAGCATGACAATCATTGTAGTGGATATTGATGGTGATGGCGAAAACGAAATTATTACTGGGGATGAGAAAGGAAAATTACTGTGCTTAGATGGGAAAGGGGAAAAAATATGGGAGTATAACGAGCCTGAAGGCATTGGATCTGCTCCAGCAGTTGGTGATATTGATGGTGATGGATCACCTGAAATAATTGTTGCCTCAGAAGAATCACCAATTATATGTTTGAATAGTAAAGGTAAAGAACAATGGAGATTCAAACCTCTTAAGGATGTTCTTGCCTCTGGACGTAAAAGAGAAGTAGCTGCTCCGGTAATTTGGGATATTGACAAAAATGGTACTAAAGAAATTGTAACAGGGATGGGTTTTGAATTGGTTGCTGTAAGTAATAAAGGAAAAATAATATGGTCGTTTCCTATGAAAAACAGAATTGATAGTGGAATCTCAATAGCTGATGCAGACGACAATGGAGAAGTTGAAATTTATGCAGTTGATCTTTCCGGTAATTTAGTTTGTGTAGAGGCAAATGGAGTTTCTAGATGGAGTGCAAACTTAGGTGGTCGTGCCAGAAGATCTCCGACAATTGCAGATGTTGATGGTGACGGAGTGGTTGAGGTTTTGGCTGTAGGATATAGTGGTAAAATGCAAGTATTTGATCCTTACGGTGAAATTAATGAAGAAATTATGATAAAAGGTGGGAGTAATGCGGTTGCAACGGTAACTGATCTTTTTGGAGATGGCGGACTATGTGCCATAGTACCTGAAATCAGTGGAAATCTTGTAGTTTATCGCTGGAAGCCAGTTATTGATAATCCAAAAATACTTTGGCCTGAATACAGAGCATGGGCATCACGTTCTGCTAGTAAAAATTCACATGTTATTAGTGTTGAAAACAAAATTAATGAAACCAATTATCATATTAACCGACAAAAATTAAGTGCTGATTTATCAGATTTGAATAAGAAACAAAGTGAACTTAAAAAACTTATTTTGCTATTACCAGATAACAAAGGAATATTCGAACGAGTTTATTATTTAACCTCGGCTGTCAATCTAGTTCAAAAAGAGTTTAATGATATAGATAATTTAACTCCAATGAAAAAACGTGAATTGCGGGATAACTTAATTGATCTAAGTAAAGAATTTAACAAAATATTTAAACTGGTAAAACAAGCTGTTTATGAAGATAAAATTATTGCCGTCTATGCTGCAAACCCTTGGGCCCCTTTTGGTGGAATTGATGAAATTATTGAGGGGCGAACTCTAGAACCAAAAACAAAAATTGAAGCATTTCAGGGTGAATATGAATCTGCAGCATTTAATATTTATAATTTCAGTGGTACTCCAAGGATTATTAGAGTGGAATATGATAAACTTGATGCTCCAATTGATACAACAATATCTTTTTCTATAGGTGATATCATTACATTACATGAAACTATTGAAGTTCCAACACAAGATGCTGATTTATCAGCGGATGCACTTCCTGAATTAAATGGGGGGAATTTATTGATTATCCCCGCTTGGAAAGGAAGACAACTTTGGATAACAATTAATACTAAAAAACTTACTCCTGGTACATGGACGCTTAAATTTCATTATAAAACTCTTGATGTTGAACCAATACTTGCATCTAGCGAATTAAAAATTAAAATATGGGATACTCCCTTGCCAAAAGAACAACCATTAAAGTTATGTCATTGGGGAGGGACAGATCATCCGGAAGGAGCATTTGCTGACCAGATTGCTCATGGTACAAATGTTTTCCCAAGGGCAATTTCACCAATAGCAGAGTTTGATGAATCAGGAAAAATTATAAATGTCAATTATTCAGATCATGATGTCTTTATGAAAAAGCATGCCCCTAATGGAATTATTCTTTTTCACAATTTGGTTTCTCTTAATGGCCCTGCACCTGCTTTTTCTTCTGTGTGGATAAAAGCATATAAAAATTTTATTCCTTTATGGATTAAACATTTAAATGATTTAGGTTTTGGATATAAAAATTATGCTTTTTATCCTGTTGATGAACCTGGGCTTGAACATGGAAAAAATGTAAATCGATTTATTAAATGGGCAAAACTAATTCGAAGTATAGAGCCGAAGATTCGTATTTATGCAAATCCTGTTTCGCATATTACTATGGAGCAACTTAAAGAAATGAAGCCTTATGTTGATATTTGGGCACCAATGCAAACAAATATATTTCCAAAAGAAAAATTGGACTTTATTCATTCTACAAAAACTTCCTGGTGGAATTATGATCCTTCAGATAATGCAAAACATTTATCACCACTTGCATATTACCGTAGTCAAGCCTGGATGAGTTGGTATTTTGGACATACAGGTATTGGGTTTTGGACTTACTATCAAGGGAGTAATTATTGGTATCAACCAAACCCAGGTATGGATTATGCAATGATCTATGAAGGGAAAGGTGTTGTTACAAGTAAACGGTGGGAAGCTGTTAGAGATGGTGTTGAAGATTATTCTTTATTAAATGCTCTAAAGTTAGCTATAGCTGATGTAAATAAAAAGGAAATTAAGAATAAAGGGAAAAGGATTTTGGAAGAAAAACCGAAAGAAATTACTGACTTTATGAAAATCAATACTCCAAGAGGAAAGGGGCTAGATGTTGCGCGTAAAATTGCCGATAGTCGTTGGAAGATTTATCGTGAAACTCGTAGGGAAATAGCTGAATTGTTAGAGCAAATATTAAATAAATAATAATGAGATTTCAATATAGAACTTAATACTATATAATTGACTATAACTTAGCTTTACCTAGCTTTGATTTCCACCAAAGGTAAAATGTAAGTGCAGCACTGACAAGTGCCATTGAAAGTAGTAATATCAGTACTGGTACTATGGATTGGTCATACTTTGTATATAGCCATCCAATAATTTCTTCTTGGAATATTGGACCGATTGACCCAGTACCGTTTATAATTCCTGCTGCAACAAGTGCTCCTTTTTTTGAGCCAACATCAATTGCACCAACACCGGAGATTAAAGAATCAGGACCGTAAAGCATAAATCCGGCTAATCCCATTGAAACCGTAAAGAACATTAGGTCGGTTGCGCCCTTTGCATACATTAAAATAAATGCTAATGCCATTAAACTTAACATTACGGCTGATAATAATGCACGTTTACCTTTAAAAAGTTTATCGGAAGCATACCCGGCAAATAATACTCCGGCAAAACCGGCAACATCAAAACTGTAGAGAGATAACCGGCGTTGCTGACTTCCATATTAAAATTCTTATTTAAGAAAAATGGTACCCAGCTCCAAAGGGCATAGCGAAGAAATTTTATACTGAAGTATATCAAACCCATCGTTATTACAGTTGACCAGACGTCCTTTGACCAACCTAACTTTTCGGAATCATCTTCTTTTGTTAATTCTGTGGGCTCTTTACATGATTCACATTCGTCATCATCTTCAATAGGAGCAAGTCCAACATCTTGTGGACGATTCGGATTAAGGAATAACACAATTGTCCAGATTACAAGAAGCACAATTGAAGCTCCAAAGAAAGACCATCTCCAACCAAACTCACCAAGCATATATGCAGCAAAAGAGGTTGCAACAATAGAACCAACTTGATAACAAGTTGCCCAGAAACCTAAAATTGTTCCTCGTTTATCTCTTTTGAACCAATAAGCAAGAGAGCCTATACATCCCGGCCAGCCGGTACCTTGTGCTAAACCATTTAATGAGAGAAAAAGAAATATTGTCCAAAAACTGTTTGAAATTCCAAAAGCAAAATTACACGCTAAGGAAATACCCATTCCTACAAGAAGTAATAATTTTGGTCCGAGCTTTCTACCAAAAAATGCACTGGAATATTGTCCCACCATATAAAAAACCAAATAAGCTGTACCAAGATGTGCAAGATCAAGAGCGGTAAATCCTAAAGAATCTGCCAGTGGGCTTTTAACAACATAGAATGCTTTTCGTGCACAGTAGTATCCAACGTAAGCTAACCATGTAGCACTAAATATTTTTAGTTGCCACGTTCTAAGTATGCTTTTTTTACCTAATAAGTTCGTTATCAATGCTTATCCTATTTTTATTTCGATTTTTCAGTAAGAGGAATTACTAACTTATTTAACCAATTAACAAATTCCAACTGTCTAATTGAATCTTTAATAACATCTTCATCAATACCATATTTCCATCGGAGATCTTTTCTGGTAGGATCATTAAATATATTCTCAATATCTTCTACATAAGTCATTAAATCATCTTTAGTTTTGAAATAATTTTGTTTGATTAATTTTTCTTCTCGGGCGATAATTAATCTTGCAACTTCGTGAAGGTCGTATTCAGGGTGGTATTGAGGTGCCCAGAATACCCCATTTTTGTGTTTTACAGATACAGACTGAACTCGGGTAAACTCATTAGAAGCAAGCCATTCGCCACCTTCAGGTAATTTTGTTATTTCATCGTCGTGACTAATAAAGCCATCGAATACTTGAGGTTTTCCTTCGTACATTGGATGTTTGAGTCCTTCCGGGGTAAGATGAATTTTTCTAGCCAAGCCCATCTCTCTTCCTTTCGGATTTGGCTTAACTTCACCGCCGGCAGCATAAACGGCAATTTGTGCAGCCCAGCAGCTTCCGAATTGAGGTACACCAATTTCGTAAGCTCGTTTGCAGAGATCGACCATCTTTACAACGCGTTCGTCGTGATCATGATATACAGTTAGGTTACATCCGGGCCAAAGAACTCCATCATATTTTTTTAACTCTTCTTCATCCGGGAGAACAACACCGGGATCACTCGAATAAAAAATGTCATACTTAGCGTCTGGCATGTGTTGTCGCAATAGTTTGGCATAAAGTTCACCTGCTTTCATCATTCCGACTTCATCAAATTGGTCACGACTTGGTTTTGGATAACCGTCAATTATAATAAAATTCAATTGTCTCATAAATACTAACCCTTCAGATTTTCAATTAAATTCGGTAATTCATTATAGTTTTCAAAATAAGCATCAGCTCTGTTCCTATCACTTCCACGGTCAAGTGCAGCAAGGCAAAGTATTGAATACATTCCCATTTTTTCCGGTCCTAGAATGTCGTTATGTTCTCTATCCCCAATGTGAACGATTTCATTAAACTCTACTCCAAGACCTTCTTTCGCAGCATTGAAAACACACTCGTGAGGTTTTGAACATCCAACCTCATCAGAAAAAACAAATGTTGAAAAGTATTGCAACAAGTCTTCATCTTCGAGTAATTTTCTCAACGATCTTCCTGGGCTGAAAATAGCATCCGAAATAACACCAAGTTTATATTTTTCGCTTAATGTTTTTATTGCTTCATGAACACCGGAAACAAAATCGGGTCGGAATTCCAATTCCATCTCTTCATGAAGTCTTACTAATTCAGCTAGTTCATCTTCGGGTAAAGTAACACCAATTCCTTTCAGCACCATTTCGAGTCGTTCTTTAACGCTCCAAGTGATATGGAGATTGTGCCAGACCTTTCTGAAAGCTGCATCCTGAGCGTCATAAGCCGCATTCACAATTTCTTGCGGAACTTCTTTATGCTTATCCACAAATTGTTTTATTAGCTGTCTTCTCTCAACAGCTTTAGTCGGTTTACCAGCAGCCTTTCTTTTGGGTTCATCGGAATCATCAATGAACACAGTATCCCAAAGGTCAAATGTTATTGCCTTGATCATGTTTATACGTTTCCTTTCCTATAATAGATTCTCAATTATTTTTCTTACATCACCTTTAACAACCGGTTTGGATTAAGCGGACGACAAGGATCACCCATTGCATATTCCTCAATACCATCAATGTCTTCAACCTTGATACCGATTTCTTTTAAGTCAGTTGGCATTCCAACTTTCTTAAGCCACTTTTCAATTTCCGAAATTACAGTCATAGCATCGTTTTCGGTGTTGAGCAATGTTCCAAGCGCAGCCATTTTTTCGTTTACTTTTTCATCGGTGATATTGTACTTCATAACCTCTATAAGAACAGCAGCGTTTGCGAGTCCATGATGAGTATCGTAATACACACTCAAAGCATGTGCGATGGAATGATTTATTCCCAAACCTTTCTGGAACGCAGTAGCGCCCATTGCAGAAGCCATAAGCATTTCGCCGCGGGCTGCAACGTTGTTACCGTCTTCAACAACGATTGGCAAATATTTGAAACATCTATAAAATCCTTCCTTTGCCAACCCATCTGCAAATGGATGAAAAACATCCATAATATATGCTTCCAAGTTGTGCACGAAAGCATCAACACCTGTAGCGGCTGTTAACTTTGCCGGGAGTGATAAGGTGATCTCTGGATCAAGCACTGCAATGTCGGGCATCATCTTAGGTGAAAAGATAATTGTTTTCTTGTTTGTTGATTCTACTGTAATAACACTACTTCTGCCAACTTCACTACCGGTGCCCGCTGTTGTTGGAATTGCATAAAAAGGAGGCATCTCATTAACAATATATTTATCGCCGCCTTTCATGTCATCCAACATTTCGAGAGGTTCGTCATGGACAGCGGTTACTTTTATTGTTTTGCCTACATCAATGGGAGAGCCGCCTCCAAGACTTACAATGAACTCACAATTATTCTCTTTGTATATTTTTGTTCCTTCAACAACATTTTTTTCAGTTGGATTTGAAACCACATCGCTGTAACTGTGAATTGTAATTCCTTCATCAGCAAAATACTTGCGTAATTTATTTGCAAGTCCAACTTTCTCAATACCTTGATCAGTAACAAGTAAGCCGGTTAATAGACCTTCGCCTTTGATAATTTTTGGCAAGTCGGTTAAAGCTCCCAGTCCATATTCAATTCTGGTCGGAAAACTATATGTATGTCTTGATAATGGCATTATATTTCTCCTTAAAAATTTCTATTTTCTTAATGTTTAATTTTAAGATGATAACTCTTTGGTCTGGTCAAGTGCTCATACCCAACTTTTGAGAGTGAACAACCTCTGCCGGAATCTTTAACACCAACCCATGCGAGATAAGGATCGAGATAATCACAACGGTTCATGTACCAAGTTCCGGTATTGACCTTGTTGCCAATCTCGATAGCTTCATCTTCATTTTCAGTCCAGATTGATGCAGTTAATCCGTAAGGACTATCGTTCATTAATTTCAGGGCTTCTTCATCATTCTTAACTTTCATAATACCAACTACCGGTCCGAAACTTTCCTCGTACATAACATCCATATTGTGGTCAACATCTAACAATACTTGTGGAGCTAAATAATTTGTATCTTTCTTTGCAGCGGGGAATAATGATTCATCAATCATTGTACGAGCGCCGGCAGCAACAGCATCTGCGATATGTTTTCTTACTAATTCAGCACCACTGTGTTTGGCAACTGGACCTAAAGTTGTTTCCTCATCAAGAGGATTACCTAAGACATATTTTTTAGTAAGATCAACATAACCCTCAACAAATTGGTCATAAACCGACTCGTGAACATAAATTCTTTCAATTCCACAGCAAGACTGTCCGGAATTAAAGAATGCACCGTCAACAAGATTTTCTACTGCATAGTTCAAATCAACATCTGGTCTTACATAGGCAGGATCTTTTCCACCAAGCTCCAACCCAACTCCAATAAATCTCTGAGCAGCAACTTTTTGAATTTTGTAGCCACCACTTACCGAACCGGTAAAGGCAACAAAATTAATACGATGATCTTTAATTACATTTGCTGTATCTTCGTGTGATAAATGTAAATACTGGAAAAGTCCTTCGGGTAATCCTGCTTTATTAAAAGCTTCAGCAAATCGTTCTGCTACAAGAGGTGTTTGAGCGGAATGTCTTAACAGAACAGCATTACCTGATAATAAAGCAGGAACGACACTATTTACAGCAATTAGATAAGGATAATTCCATGCAGGGACAACAAACACAACTCCAAGCGGTTCTCTTTTAATGTATCTATTGAATCCTTCCTTCTCTTCAACTAATACATCAGCCAAAGAAGATTCCGCAAGATTGATCATACCCGTAGCTCGTTCAATAGTTCCATTCACTTCAAGAGGAGAATACCGTATGGGTCGGCCCATTTGCCAAGAAAGTTCTTCGCTGATTCTATCTTTAATACTTTTGAATGCATCAATGAATTTATTAATGTATTCTTTTCTCTCTGAAACAGGAAGTTCTTTCCATTCATTTTGAGCTTTTGTTGCTGACGTTAATGCAGCATCAATATCTTCTTGAGTATGCATCTCACACTCATAATAAAGACTTCCATCAATCGGAGAGATTACTTTTAAAGTTTGTAACATTTTAGAATCCTTAATAAAATAAATATATAATTATTGTAATACTGAATATTATGCAAACGATTGTCTAAAATCAAGTTTGTTTTAAATATTTGTATTTGACCTGAAACAAACGATTGACTAACTTGTGAAAAATTGTTTTTAAAGTTTTTTATAGCATTTAATAAAATAGATCATTCAGAACTTTACCACAAATAAAAATGGTTAATAAAATATGAAAATAATTAAATCCCTGTTAAGTTTTATAAGCATACTTTTTATTATCAATTGTTCTTTCCTAAATAATAAGCAAAACATAATTGAGCAATCGAAAATAACTACCAATCTTGTTAAAATAATTGCTCATCGAGGTGGAGCTAATTTAGCACCGGAAAATACACTTATTGCTTTTAAAAATGCAATCAACCTTAATGTTGATATGATAGAAATTGATGTCCATTTAAGTAAAGATGGGCAAGTTGTCGTAATTCATGATGAAAAGATTGATAGAACAACTAATGGTAAAGGAATAATCAAAGATATGTCTATTACGGAAATAAAGAAATATGATGCAGGAAGATGGTTCGGTGACAAGTTTAAAGGTGAAAAAATTCCTACTTTGGATGAAGTTATGGAAACAATAAATGTAAAAGTCAAACTGCTTATTGAAATTAAAAATGGTGATGAACTCTATCCAGGTCTTGAGAAGAAAGTTGTTGAGATAATCAATAAATATAAAGCTAAAAATTGGGTAATAGTTCAATCATTTAATGAAAATACGGTTTTAAGAGTTAAAATGATGGATAATGAAATAAAAACATTTTATTTGTTAGGCAGAAATTTTGATGAGTTTTATTCCAATACTTTAAATAAAATTAAGATAGGTAACAAGTTTGTAAAGAAATACGATGGAGTTGCCCCACACTTTTCAATGTTAGATTCAGCAAAAGTTAAGATATTTCATAAAGCAGGATTTAAAGTTTTTACATGGACAGTTGATGATCCAGAGGATATGAAAAAGATTGCTAATATAAATGTTGATGGAATTATTACTAATTCACCTGACAAATTAAGAGATATACTAAACTAATAAACATTGGGAACGGAGTTAATAATGAAATTAATTCTTAAAGCACTATTTATTTTAATTATCTATACTAATTACTTACAAGGTACCGAGATGCAAGTAGTAAATTTAAGATGTGAGTACAAAGTAAATCCACTCGGAGTGGATATTGAAAATCCCCGTTTTAGTTGGATATTAAAATCTAAACAGAGAGGGGCAAAACAGATAGCCTACCAGATATTTATTGCCTCTAGTTTTGAAAAACTGAATAATAATCAAGCAGATATTTGGGATAGTAAAAAAGTGATTTCTAATAAATCAATTCAAATATACTATAACGGAAAACCACTCAAGAGTAATAAAAAATATTTCTGGAAAGTTAAAATCTGGGATCAGACAAATAATACTTATATGAGCAAAATAGCATATTGGACTACTGGTTTACTTAATGACTCTGATTGGAAAGCTAAGTGGATAGGACTTGATAAAGCAGTTGGAGATGATGATCCGAACACTCCACACAGAATCCTCTCTGCAAGAATGTTGCTAAATGAGTTTAACGTTGATAAAAAAGTTAAATCTGCTATCGCTTTTATTTCCGGACTAGGATTGTTCGAGTTTTATTTAAATGGGGAAAAAATTGGTGATCAAGTATTATCACCAGGATTAACAGAGTATAATAAAAGAACTTTCTATATGACTTTTGATGTAACCAATAATTTACAAATAGAAAAAAATGCAATTGGAATTATACTTGGCAATGGTCGTTATTTTGCTCCCAGAACAAATGAACCAACTAAGACAAGAACTTACGGATTTCCTAAACTGATTTGTCAAATTGAAATTGAATATACAGATGGGACAAACGATACAATAATAACTGATGAATCATGGAAATTAACAACCAATGGTCCAATAAGAAAAAACAACGAATATGACGGTGAATATTATGATGCACGAAGGGAACTATCAGGGTGGAATAAAATAAACTACAATGATTCTGATTGGATGAATGCGGAATTAGTTGATAAACCCGGAGAGTTATTGGTTGCTCAACCAAATGAGCCGATTAAAATAATGGAAGAGGTGAATCCAATCTCAGTTAACGAAGTTGAACCAGGAAAGTTTATTTTTGATATGGGACAAAATATGGTTGGTTGGGTTGAACTTTTTGTAAAAGGTAAACGTGGAGATAAAGTAACGTTAAGGTTTGCGGAAACATTAAAAGATGATGGTAATTTATTCTTGGATAATATACGAGGAGCCGAAGTTACTGATACATATATTCTTAAAGGAAAAGGAGAAGAAACTTGGGAACCAAAATTTACTTATCACGGATTTCGTTTTGTAGAAATGGTTGGTTACCCCGAAATTCCTACGTTAAAATCAATAAAAGGAAAAGTTGTTTATGATGCACTGGAAATTACCGGAGAATTTGAATGTTCAAATCCGTTGATAAATCAAATTTACAAAAATGCCTATTGGGGAATTAGAGGTAATTACAGAAGTATGCCGACCGACTGCACTCAAAGAGATGAACGGCAAGGTTGGCTAGGTGATCGTTCGGCAGAGTGTACCGGAGAAAGTTTTATTTTTGATATATCGAAACTTTACAATAAATGGTTGACTGATATAAAAGATGCACAGCAAGAAAACGGAAGTTTGCCTGATGTTGCTCCGTCATATTGGCCGCTTTATAACGATAACACCACTTGGCCGGGGACTTATCTTTTTGCTTCGGAAATGTTATACAATCAGTATGGTGACATTAAAACTATAGAATTGCATTATCCGAATATGAAAAAGTGGATTAAGCATATGAGTGGATATTTAAAAAACGGAATAATGCCGAGAGATACTTATGGTGATTGGTGTGTTCCGCCGGAAGACCTTAAGTTGATTCATACAAATGATCCGCTTAGAACTACTAGTGCGGAATATATTGGTACTGCATATTTTTATTATGAATTAAAACTTATGACAAAATTTGCAAAATTGTTGGGCAAAGAAAAAGATGCGGTAGAATATTCCAAGCTGGCTGAGAAAATGAAAACGGCTTTTAATGATAAATTTCTTGATAAGACAAATATTCAGTACAGCAATAATTCGCATACTGTAAATATTCTTGCTTTAGCTTTTGACCTTGTTCCGATTGAACATAAAGAGAAAATAGTTAACAACCTTTTGCAAAAAATATTAGGAGAAAGTGAAGTTCATGTTGGTAACGGAATTGTCGGTGGACAGTGGCTTATGCGTACGTTGACTAATAAAGGACATGCTGATGTTGCTTATGCTTTAGCAGCTCAAAATACTTATCCAAGCTGGGGTTATATGGTTGAGCAGGGAGCAACAACTATTTGGGAACTTTGGAATGGCGACCATGGTGATCCCGGAATGAACTCCGGAAATCATGTTATGTTGCTTGGTGATTTAATAATTTGGTTTTATGAAAATTTAGCAGGAATAAAAACAGCTCCTGATAATCCGGCATTTAAGCACATCATAATGAAACCGCAAGTGTTGGGTGATTTATCATTTGTTAAAGCTTCCTACAATTCAATACATGGAAAAATTAAAAGTGAATGGAAGTTAATAGAAGGAAAATTTATTTGGGATGTAAAATACCGGCTAACACAACTGCAACGGTTTATATTCCAACTCTAAATAAAGAAGATGTCCTTGAAGGAAATAGATTAGCATCAAAATCAGATGGTGTATCATTTCAAGGATGGGATGAAAATCGAGCCGTATTTGAAATTAAATCAGGCAGTTACACATTTTCTTCAAACGGAGTAAGAAAAGCAATAACAAAAAAATATGTGTCATCACCTAAAATATCTTACAAAGATACTGTCTTAGAATATGGCAGTAAACTCAATACTGAAATAACTTGCGACGATATAGATGTAATTATTAGATATACACTAGATGGCAGAGAACCGGACGAAAATTCAATGATTTATACTAAACCTATTGAGATTGAGCAAGCTACTGTTTTAAAAGCAAAATCGTTTAAGGATAGATTTAATCCGAGTATGATAACACAAGCGGTTTATGATTTTATTGATCCTAATAAAAATGGAATTGAATGGAAGCTTTACAAAGGTGCTTTTAAAAAGTTACCAAATTTTGAAACATTAAAAGAAATTTCTTCCGGAACTGTCTATCAATTTGGATTAGATAAAATAAAAGTTCCAAAGCATAATTTTGCATTAGAGTTTAATTCAAATATTCTTATTAAAAAAGATGGTGAATATGAATTTTATATATCATCTAATGATGGCAGCAAATTGTATATAGATGATAGACTTATTGTAAATAATGATGGTGAACATGGACCAAAGCAATTAAGTGGTTCAATATTTCTAAAGAAAGGGAAACATCCTATTAAGGTTGAATATTTTCAAAGTGGAGGGAGTACTACTCTTATGGTACACTATCGTTCTCAAGAATTGAGTTTTCAAATTATTCCAGGTTCTGTTTTATTTAAAAAATAGGTGCAGAATGATAAAAATTATTAGCTCGTTAATATTCTCTGTACAAATACTATTTGTTCTGCCAACATTAACAGCACTTAATGTTGTGGGGAGTCAGGAAGAAACAATCACAGATACAATTATCTATCTTAATATTCCTGAACGTGATGAAAATGCAATTACCGGAACTGAATTTGTTAATCAAGTAATTAATTTAAGTTTAACAGATAGAGAAAAGAGAGTTGCTAAGGAAATATTATCAGGAAACGTACCATCATTCTCACGAAAATTAAGACCTTTGAAAATAAATCAAATAATTAACGGTGAAAATTATGAAATAATATTTTTTACTGTTTGCGATTATATGGCCATCGGCTCTGATGCTGATTATTTGTATATACCGATGACACCTTCTACAGCACAATATTTAGCTGACAATATGAATTGTTTACTCCCAACAAAAAAGATTGTTGATGTTATTTATGCTCAAGCAGAAACTAAACTTAAACCTCAACCGATACCGCCTTCCGACAAAATGACAACAATACCGGTCTTTAAACAACATACTGATTCAATCAAACAACAAATAGGATTAAACAGATCTAGTAATAACATAATTGCAGGACATAAAAAAGATATAATCATTTCTAATAAAATTTATAGTAGCGATAGGAATTATGAAAGAGTGGTAATCTATGGCTGGCATCTGAGTGTTAATAATCCTATACAGCCGGTGTATAATGGTCACATTGCAGAGTATGCGGATTATTCACATGGAGTAAGGCTTATATCTAAAACAGCAGTTGTAAACGGAGATTCAGTTCAAGTTGAAGATATTCTAAAGGATTCGAATTTATCTAAACTGTTAAGTAGTGAAGGTGTGATTACTAAACCATACTATCCTCAAAGTAAAATTTTTACTTCAATGATAAATCAAATAAAAAAAAATCCAGTTGATTTTAAATTAAGGCAAAATTATCCGAATCCTTTTAACCCTAGTACAATAATAAAATATGCAATACCAACATACCCCTCAATCTCCTCTCGAGAGGGGAAGGAGCGAAGCGACAGGGGTGTGTTGGTAACCTTAAAGGTTTACGATGTACTTGGCAAAGAAGTAACAACACTCGTAAACGAAAAGAAACTATCTGGAAATTACGAAGTTACGTTTGATGGTAGTAAACTTACGAGCGGAGTATATTTTTATAAATTGCAAAGTGATAAGTTTGTCAAGACTAAAAAATTGATATTATTAAAATAGTCTATTTAGGAACATACTTTTATTTAGGAGATACGGAATGTACTTTAAAAAAATATTCGAAAAATTTAGTAGCACTAATATGTTAGTTTTAGTTGTATTGCTTGTTATATTTTCAAGTTGTAAAGAGGCATATCCTCCGGCAGAAAAAATTAAGCTAAATCCGCTATTCACTGATAATATGGTCTTACAGCAAAATCAAGAGATACACATTTGGGGAACTGCTAATCCGGATGGTGAAATTGTTGTAAAGTTTGATGATCAAGAAAAAAGTGTAGTAGCAGATACAAGCGGAAATGGTCAGTTGCTTTTTCTCCTAAATTAGCTGGTGGTCCTTATGAATTAATTATTAGAGGAAAGAAAACATACAAAATCAAAAATGTAATGATAGGTGAAGTTTGGATATGTTCGGGACAATCCAACATGGAAATGCCCGTTTCATCTGGATGGGCGAGGGTTTTAAATCATGAGAAAGAAGTGGCAGAGGCAAATTATCCGAATATTAGATTGTTAATGGTTGATAAAGTTACAGCAAATAGATCACAAGATAATTTTGTAAGTGATGGTTGGAAAGAGTGTTCTCCTGAAACTATACGGGAGTTCTCAGCTGTTGGTTATTTCTATGGTAGAGAGCTATATAAGGACTTGAATGTTCCAATCGGTTTAATTGAAACTTCTTGGGGTGGGACTATAGTAGAAGCATGGACAAGTGGAAAAACATTAAAACGATTTCCTGAATTTGAAGATATGGTTAAAGCAATAGAACTAGATGATAAAAGTAACGAAGAAGAGGATATTGAAGTAAAAAAGAAACTTGAAGAATGGCCGGATAAAATTGAACAAATTTTAAAGAAAAATGGAACATTTGATCATGGTTATCAAAATATTAATTATAAGACTGATTATTGGAAGACAATGGAGTTGCCAACAATTTGGGAAGAAGAGGATATAAAAGTAGACGGAGTTGTTTGGTTCAGTAAAATAATTACAATTCCGGAATCATGGAAAGACCAGGATCTAACTCTTTCACTTGGAAGAATTAATGATTATGATATTACTTGGTTTAACGGTAAACGAGTTGGTAGAGGTACTGATGTTGGAGAACTTCGTTTATACAAAATCCCAGCCGATATTGTTAAAAAAGGTGAAAACAGAATTGTAGTCGAAGTCCTTGATATTGGCAATGTTGGAGGATTATATGGACCAGCAAAAAGAATGAAAATCTTGTCCAATAAAGGGAATATTTCTTTAGTGGGAAAATGGAAATATAAAATTGATCCGGTTAAAATCGATATTTCAAAATTACCTAAAAAACCTGATCAAAATTCTGGAGCTAATCGTCCTACTGTTTTATACAATGCAATGATTCATCCTTTACTTCCATACGGAATAAGAGGTGCGATTTGGTATCAAGGCGAATCAAATGCAGGCCGTGCTTATCAATATAGGAAATTATTCAGTGCAATGATAGAAGATTGGCGTGAGGCTTGGGGACAAGGAAATTTCCCATTTTATTTTGTTCAACTGGCTAACTTTATGAAAGTAAAACCAAAACCAGAAGATGATGCATGGGCTGAGCTTCGTGAAGCACAGACAATGGCTCTAAAGTTACCTAACACTGGTATGGCAGTTGCAATAGATATAGGGGAAGCTAAAGATATCCATCCAAAAAATAAGCAAGAGGTTGGAAGAAGACTGGCTCTAAATGCATTGGCAAAAACTTATGGAAAAGATATACCATATTCTGGACCGATGTATCAGTCCATGAAAATTGAGGTGAATAAAGTTCGTCTCCACTTTACCAATACTGATGGTGGTTTAACAGCAAAGGATAGCAAACAACTTAAGGGATTTGCAATAGCCGGAGCGGACAAAAAGTTCGTTTGGGCAAAAGCCAAAATTGATGGTAATGATGTTATTGTCTGGAATTCAAAAATTAAGAATCCTGTTGCAGTAAGATACGCTTGGGCTGCTAATCCAGTTTGTAATTTATACAATGGAGCTGGATTACCTGCATCACCTTTCCGCACAGACGATTGGAAAGGAATTACGTATGGAAAGAAATAAGTATGTTGTGTTTAACTGAAGGGAAATAAGTGAAAGTAGGTTATGTCTCAAGACTGTTTAGGTTAATGCTATTTGGGCTTCTATTTATCTTTTTAGGATGTAGCAGTCGTAGTAATATAAATGAAAAAACAGTCAGTATTATTCCGAAACCATTTCATGTGGAAATTGGGAATGGCTCGTTTACCATAAACTCAAATACAAAAATATTGGTGGATGGGAATAATGAAAACATAAAAAATGCTGCAAAATATCTCGCTGATAGAATTAACATAGCAGTAGGATACGATATAGTCATTGAACAATATACGAATAACGACAAAAGCGATGGAGCCATTGTATTCACCACTAAGAATGTTGATAATGGTCTTGGTGATGAAGGATATAAACTGGAAGTAAATAATAATTCTGTAGTTATTCAAGCTCCAAAGGAAGCAGGATTATTTTACGGAGTTCAATCACTCTTGCAGTTGTTACCACCGGAAATTTATAGTAATAATAAATCAAATAAAAATGTAACATGGTCAATACCATCTATTACTATTGTTGATAAGCCACGGTTCAAGTGGCGTGGAATACATTTGGATGTGTCTCGTCATTTCTTCTCAAAAGAATCTGTAAAACGCTACATCGATATGTTGGCAATGCATAAGTTGAATATTTTCCATTGGCATCTTGTTGATGATCAGGGATGGCGAATTGAAATCAAGAAATATCCAAAATTAACAGAAATAGGATCTAAACGTTATGACTTGCCTTGGAATGGCTGGCAATCGGAGGATACAACCGGTAAGCCGATATATAGTGGGTATTATACTCAAGAAGATATTAAAGAGATTGTTGCTTATGCACAAAAGCGGTCCATTACAATATTGCCTGAAATAGAAATGCCCGGACACACACTTGCATCGCTTGCTGCATATCCTGAATTATCTTGTACAGGCGGTCCATCTACTGTTCCCTCAGGAGGAGTTGATATATGGACAAATCATACATACTGTCCCGGTAATGAAAAAACTTTCGAGTTCCTTGAAGATGTATTAACGGAAATCATGGAACTGTTCCCATCCAAGTATATTCACATTGGCGGTGATGAAACAACGAGGATGAGATGGAAAGAATGTCCGAAATGCCAACGAAGAATAAAGGAAGAAAACCTAAAAAGTGAAGATGAACTATATGGTTATTTCATAAATAGAATTGAAAAATTTTTAGAATCAAAAGGAAAAACCCTAATAGGATGGGATGAAATTCTGGAAGGAAGTGAATCACTTAAAGGTACGGTAATGTCATGGAGGGGAGTAGACCGTTCCCTTAAAGCAGTCAACAGAGGACTTGGTGTTGTTCAAACTCCATCTTCACATTTATACTTTGATAATGGCGAGGTAAATGGAGAAAGTCGCGTTCCATTAGAGATGGTATATTCATATAACCCTATACCAGAAGGTGTAAGTACTGGTGACGAAAAGCATATTCTCGGTGCACAAGCTTGTTTATGGACGGAGGGCACAACATCTATGGATCAAGCTGAGGAAATTGTTTTGCCAAGAATGGCAGCGCTTGCAGAAATCGTATGGAGTGATAAAAACAACCATAACTTTGAAGATTTTTTAAGTCGGTTGTCTTATCACTATGCTCGTTATGATGCAATGAAACTAAAGTATCGTCAACCAGACCTAGAAGGTGGCTTAAATGGTGTACATGTATTTACCGATTCGGTTTTGGTGAAGATAATTAAACCAAGATTGAATAGTGAGATCCGTTACACACTAAATGGAAGTGAGCCGACGACAAAATCGTTACTTTATGACAAACCATTTTATGTTAAGAAAAGCTTAACTCTGAAAGCTCGGGAAATTCTTTCAGATGGAACTAAAGGGCGAACTCGTGTTGGTATTTACGATAAACAGAAATTGCATAAATCAGTTGATGTTGAAAACCTTAAGCAAGGAGTATTTTATAAATATATTGAGGGTAAGTATAAATCAACATCAGAAGTCCCGCAAGAAAGTTTTAAACGAAAAGGTGTTTTAAATAATTTTATTTTTCCACCAAATCATAGAAAATTATTTTTTGCAGTTGTTTATTCTGGTTTTATTTCTATCCCGGATGATGGTGTTTATACATTTTATTGTGAGACCAATGATGGTAGTCAACTTTATATTGGTGATAAGCTTGTGGTTGACCACGGAGGATTGCATCCAGCAGAAGAGAAGTCTGGTAGCATTGCTCTGCAGAAAGGTTATCATCCTATTAAGGTAATTTACTTCCAGAATGCAGGTTCAAGTTTTATAAAGGTTAGCTATCAAAGTCGAAAAATTAAAAAGCAAGAAATTCCTGCTTCGGTGTTGTTCCATAAAAAAGAAGAATAACAATAAATGAAATTTCATTACGAAAAAAAATTATTTCTAGTAGCAGTTTTACTATTTACTAATCTTTTTGCAGCAGAAAAGGACCCTGTTGATTATGTAGATACTTTTCTTGGTACATCGAGTTCACGCTGGATGCTTTATCCTGGACCAAGTATGCCTTTCGGCATGGTAAAGCTCAGTCCTGATAATACTGATGAATGGCTCATGGATGCGGGATATGAATATTCGATTGAAAGTATTTCTGGATTCGGATTTATTCATTCATGGGAAATGAGCAGCTTTTTAACAATACCAACAATTGGAAAAATCAAAGTCAAACCTGGTTTTAAAAACGCTCCTGATGAAGGTTACCGTTCAAGATTCAGTCATACAAACGAAGAAGCATCTCCAGGATATTATTCTGTTTATCTGGAAGATTACGGAATCAAAGCAGAGTTGACAGCAACAACCAGAACAGGGTTCCAACGTTATGCATTTCCAGAGACAAAGAATGCACATATATTATTTGATCTCGTGATACCCTCAGAAAACAAATCAACAATTCTTGAGTCTTCAATCCGAAAAGTGAATAATTCGGAAATTGAGGGATTTATAAAACACAAATATAAATGGAATGAATATACAATTCACTTTGTTTCTCAATTTAGTAAACCCTTTAATTCAATGACAGGATGGAAGGGAGAAAAAATATCAACAGATGTTAAAAGAATTTCAACAAAAGAAGATGTAGATATAGGTGCTTTGGTTAATTTTCAAACAGAGGATGGTGAAGTTATTATAGTGAAAACTGGAATATCCTTTGTCAGTATTGAGCAAGCTCGTTTAAACTTAGAAATGGAAACGAACAAATATGGGTGGGACTTTGATGCAGTTCATCAAGATGCAAGACAAACTTGGAATAACCTTCTGCAAAAAATAAAAGTTGAGGGCGGGTCTGAAACCGATAAAATAAAGTTTTACACAGGTATGTATCGTGCCTATTGTTCACGCACAATATTTAGCGATGCAAATGGAAAATATGTTGATATGTGTGAAAATGTGCAGCAGATTAAAAATCCGGTTTCACCAGTTTACGGTTGTGATGCTTTCTGGAATACGTTTTGGAATCTAAACCAACTATGGTCATTGATCACACCGGATATCACAAATAAATGGGTCAATTCACTTTTGGAGATTTATGATAAAGGTGGATGGCTTTCAAAAGGTCCAGGAGGAATTGAGTATTCCAGTATTATGGTTGCCTCTCACGAGATATCACTTATAGTAGGGGCATACCAAAAAGGGATAAGAAATTTTGATGTACAAAAAGCCTATAAGGCAATCAAAGAAATACAAACAAATACTGGTAAACCACATGAATGCGGGGGATATGTTGGTAATCACAATCTGAAATCGTATATGGAAATGGGATTTGTTCCTAGGGAAAGAGGTCCAGTCTCCAATACATTAGAGTATGCTTATGATGATTGGTGTGTAGCCCAAATGGCAAAATCTCTTGGTAAAAGTGATGATTACAAATATTTTATGAACAGATCTCAATTTTATAAAAATGTATTTGATCCTTCAACAAAATATTTTCGAGCAAAGCATACAGGTGGTCCTTGGATAAAACATTTTATGCCTGTGGTTAAAGCAGTCGGCAAGGAAGACAATTTTGGTGGAAGAGATTACGTTGAGGGAAATGCATGGCAGTATTCCTTTTTTGTACCACAAGATGTAAAAGGGTTGGTTGACCTAATGGGAGTTGATGAGTTTAATAAAAGACTTGAAGAAGGATTTGAATTATCGAAATCGAATTTTGTCAGTCAATTTGTTAATCATAGCAATCAACCAAATATGCAAGCAGGGTGGTTGTTCAACTATTCTGGCAAACCTTGGCTTACACAGAAATGGGTTCGTGAAATTCTAGATAATTATTACGGAACAGGACCAGTTAACGGTTATCCTGGTGACGAAGATCAAGGACAGATGGGTGCATGGTATGTAATGAGTGCAATAGGTCTGTTTGAAATGGACGGAGGGGCTTCTACAAGACCAGTTTATGAAATTGCAAGTCCTCTGTTTGAAAAAATATCAATTCAATTGGATAGCGATTATTATTCCGGGGAAAATTTTGTCATCCATGCAAAAAATGTGTCTCAAAAAAATAGATATATTCAATCAGCAACATTGAACGGTACACCCCTTAATAAATTTTGGCTTGATCATTCCGAATTGACTAATGGAGGAGAGTTAGTTTTAGAGATGGGATCAGATCCAAATAAAAATTGGGCTTCAGAAAGTTCTGTTCCACAAAACAATAGTGATGTTGAACCGATAGTTACAACACCTTATGTTGTAACCGATAGTAAAATGTTCATTGATAAAACAATAATATCTTTAGCGTGCGACACAGAGGGAGCGAATATTTATTATACTCTTGATGGCAGTGAACCAACAGTCAATTCCAAACTATAT
>JAJRZB010000118.1 GCA_024275455.1 Bacteroidota bacterium
GCAGAAATTCTATACATATTTTCGCCAACACTAACTAAAGCATTTCTGTTGGGAAATGTAGATACTAATATCTGAGCAAGTTGCTTAGATTGCCCATTAGTAAATACACCTTCTATATAACCATAAAGGTCTATACTTATATTTGCTAAAGAAGCAGAAGCCGATCCGTTTTGAGAAAGAGCTGATACAACGGAACTATTAGCACTTTGAGTAATACCATCGAAATCTGTACCCAAATCCAGAACAATATTTTGCGGAGTAGCTCCACCTTCCGGTGTAAAAGTAATAATTGGCGGATTTGGTGAAATCGATTCAATTGATCCATCAGCAGCAAAGGTTATTGTTCCTTGTTCTCCACTTAATGACCCGCTTTCAGCCGGAACTTCAGTTTTCCATATCCAACTGTTATCATCTACTTTTGTATATTTCAGAGTTAACGTATGAGCATTTCCAAGTGAATCAAATATTGATACTGTACCTGTAACCATTGTTGAATCACGGTTATCGTCAACAGATGAACTTAATGTTTTATTCACTGCTTCTTCAACACCGGTTGGATCATAGTTAAAGTCAATTCTTAAATCTGATTCCAATATTTGAATTGCAGTTGGCGGAGTATTTCCTGCTAATGCCGTCATTTCCCCGGTTGTCGCGTCAAAAACTGCTGCAACAGTTGTCGGACCAACTGCAGGAGAAGTCGGATTGCCATCAGCATCAGTTAATTCGTAAGTAATATTAAAAGTATTAGCTGCTGTCTTTGCGTAGGTTGTGTTAAACTTATAACTATTACCAAGTTCATCGTATACTGTGTTTGATTCTTCTACAGTATCACCAACAGCCATACTAGCTTTTATGCTACCGGATTGGACATAATTTTCCGATCTTGTTTTACTTGAAGCACTGGATAAATTACCTCCCCATGCAACTTCTGTAGTAGCAACTGCCGGTAATCTTAGATTAGAATCAATAACAATATTTTCTAAATTATTTCCGGGTGGAATTGCACCTTCTGCCGTTGCAACTTTACCTTGTACAATTGCACCGTTTTGCGGATTTACAAGTTGACCATTAGCATCAAAAATAAATGCACCTGCTCTTGAGTAAAATCTTTCACCGTTTTTTTCAAGAACAAAAAGTCCATCGCCTTGTAGAGCTAAATCGGTTGTTATTCCTGTTCTTTCAAATGTACCTTGATTCCAGTTTTTATCAACTGAGTTTAATTTCATTCCAAGTCCTACTTGGAAAGTATTTGTACCACCGGCTGTGCTGGTAGGATTAGTTCCATAGCGAATAAATTGGTTAAAAGTATCACTAAATGTTACCCTACTTCCTTTATAACCAATAGAGTTTACATTGGCAATATTATTACCAATTACATCCAACATAGCTTGATGATTTCTGATACCGGATACACCGGCAAATAGAGAATTAATAAGAGACATGCTACCTCCTAAGGTTTAGTTAATCTACAATCCAACGTCAATCGGTCGGTCGGATCAGGGCGTCCTTTGAAGGTCCCGCCCATTGTTATTTAGTTAATTATTTTTATGTTGCAAATACAACACTATCAATATTGGTAAAAATGTTTTCTTCACTTTTTTGAATATCCAAAGCAGTAATAACTGTTTTATTCGGAATATTCACTATAAATGCTTTGTTGTCCATCATTACCAAAGAATCTTTTGCTCCTTTTTGTTCGGCCCTGCTTACGGCATTTTTTAGTTTGTCCATATCAGCATTAGAAAGATGTAATTCTCTCGATTCAATACGTTTACTAGCATGATTGGAAAACTTTAGCTTGTCAATTTCCGATTGGAAAATTGAATCGAAGCTGTTTTTGCCTTCGGTTACTTTATTAACCGGATGTTCGGGCTTTACAACCGGAACAAAAGGTACGTTAATTCCATTAATGACCTGTGTCATTTCTTAGTCTTCCTATATTTGGTAAAACAATATCTTCTTCCGGATCATCAACAAATGATTCATTGGTAGATTCTTCATTATTCCCAATACCATTCGCCAAATAATCCCCTTCCAATATTTCAAAAACGTCAGAGATTGAATATTCAATTCCATTTACTACTAAAGCAGTTCCCTCACTAGAGAATCTCGCACCGTCAATTCTTCCAATCAAGTATTGTGTAACTGCCATATCCTCTCCGTTCATAGTTTCGGCTTTCACTTCATAAGTGTAATTGCCAGATTTTACGGAGTTGCCATCATTATCGGTAAAATCCCAAGATAGTTTATACTCACCTTCACCTCTTTCGAGATTTTCAAAAGTTTTAACAATCTTACCGGATTCATCTTTAATGGTAACCTCTACATTTTTAGCATCAGCAGGTAATTGATAACCAATATCTGTCGACTCTTGATTATCGTATACAATAGTATCACTTGCTATTTTTACATCTTTACCAATCAATGTTGCCGTCATTGTATTATTGATTGATTGCGTTAACAGATAATTTGCATCTATAGCTACATTGATACTGTCGTTAATGTTTTTCATTTGTTCAAGTGAACTAAACTGAGCTAACTGAGCAGAGTAATCAGTCCCATCCAGTGGCTCAAGTGGATCTTGATTTTGCAATTGAGCAATCATTAACTGCAAAAATGCATCTTTATCTAAATCGCTTTTGCTTTCAGTTGCGTATTGCGCATTACTATTTTGTGTTGAATTTATTCCATCAACCATAATTTTCTCCTATGCTATAAATTCGTATGTATTATAGCCTAATGATTTTTTTTGTTTAGGTTTTCTTCTGTCTCTCCCACCTGACTATTATTTTTTGACTGTTTTGTTTTACTGTCTGAAATTTCTTCATCATTTTTTTGATTTTTAGAATAGCCCAAAGAAATATTTAAAGAGTTCAATTCTATACCGCTTTCACTTAGCTGAGAGTGTAATTTATTAATATTACGTTCAATCATTTGTTTAGATTGCTCATTATCAACCTCTATTGTTGCTTTTAATAAATTGTCAATAGTATCAAGGGTTATTTTCATTTTACCAAGATGTTCAGGTTCAATTTTGAATGAAAATGTTCCGTTATCTTTTTGTGCTATAAACCGGGATATTTCTTTTATAACCTCAATGGATTTTATTACTCTCTGATTAGCCGAAGTATTACTACTTTGAATTGGTGTAATTTGTACGTCCTGAGATTTAACAGCTTCTTGATGTAATACATTATTGAAATTGTGTTCATTAATAGATTTAATGTTTGCATGTTCCTTAGTGTTCAATCCGCTTGGATTATTCTCATTTAAACTTGACTCAGTACTATTATTATGCGATTGTTCAGTGTTGTTTTTTATACTTGTATTTTCTGAACCTGATTTATTATTTTCACTTACTTTTTTTACTCCGCCTTTAACTTTTACTGATATTTTTTTATTGTTTGGTTTAACCGGTTTTTCTTCTGCTAATATTCCCGTAAGTTCATTAGCAATTACTTTTTCATTTTTATGTTCCTTATTACTTTCTTGTTGTACATTTTTATGCGCACTTAATTCTTTATGATCTCCGGTTTTTATACCTTTCTCATTTGTTTGTTGTAAATTATTGACACTCTTTTTATTATCTGAAACAGTTTTTTCCTTAATCTGAGCAGTATCATCAATTTTTTCTTCCTTAACAAATTTATTCAGACTAATAGGTTCCTTTAATTCGGATTTATTATTAACCACTTCTTTCTTTTCTGCTTCAAACGAAGTTTTTACGGTTTTATTCTCTGAAACACTATTTTCAATCTTTGTAGTGTGGGTATCATTTTGTTTAATTCCAATATTACCTTTTGATTCAACCTTTTTGTTATCTACTTTAACTTGTGAATCAGTAACTGCTTTTTTGTCTGTTATCTGTTCAGAGTTTAATGATTTTATTTTATTTGATTTATCATCTTGGTTATTAACCGATCCTTTATCAGTTTGTTTTTCTTCGCTATTGATTTTATTAGAAGTTTCTATTTTCTCAGATTTTATTGACTTATCACTAATAATATTTTTTTTCGGATCCCTAATGTCGGTATCACTTTTAACTTCTTTATTAGCGGTTTTAACTTTTACATTTTCTTCAACCTTTGTCTCTTTCAACTCATTTTGGATATCATTAGATTTTGAAAACTTTTTAGTTTCTTCTTTGGGATTAAGTTGATCTGATTTTTTTTGTTTAATGTTTTTTTCTATTTTTTCCGGGTTACTGTTTGTGGAGTATATTTTCACATTCTTATCAGGCTGTACTTTATTGGTGTCTTTAGATGTAGAAGTTTCATTCGACAAATTTTTAGCTGTACTTTTATTTTGAACTAAGTTATTGTAAGAATCATTTTCAATTGTTTTTATCTTTTCACCATTAGCATCACTAACTGAATTTTTTGCAACATTATCATTTATCTTTGTTTGTTTCGTGTATTCTGTTGTTTGTATTATTCCAATATCTTTTGAACCACTACTACTTGTTTTGGAATATTTAACTTTTGGTCCTTCGGTATTTTCTTTCCTTAATAAATGAAGGTCTGTTTTCTGGTTATTAGTATTATAATCAAAATTAATTTTTCTTAAAGGTGAATCTATCTGTTTAGAACTAACTTCCTTCGAAAAAGTATCAGCTATATTATCTTGCTTTTTCAAAATTGTAATTTTCGAGATATTATAGTTTTTATTGTTAAAATCAGTTTTAACAACTTTATTGTTCACCTTAATTTGTGCATCGGATTTTATGAATTTCAGATTTTTTGTTTCAATGTTTTTATCTTTATAATCTCTCGGTACAAAACTAATTTTTTCAAGCAAAGAATTATTAGTGGAAGCATACTTTTCACTTTTTGTATTGCTGATATTTTTTAGAATATTAATATTATTGTTTGTTTCAGAAAGCTCTACCAAACCGTTTTTAAAATCACTATAAACACTATTGCTCTTAAATGAATACACACTTAAGGTTGGTTTTGAAACAATATTATTCTCACTATTTGATTTTAAAATAGTTGGAGAGTTTGTGTTTATGGATTTTATATTTTGCTTATCCGGAATTAATAAAGAATTTTTATCAATATTATTTAACAGAGAAATCAATTTTGATTTTTCAGGTATAACTAACGTTTGAACAATGATTTTACCTTGAGATTTTTGATTAGATAATTCCTGCGTTAATTCAATATTAACTGCCGATTTAGTATCTTCCAGGCTTAGAAAAACTCCGGTATCTGTACTTATTGTTTTTTTAATTAATTCTTCCCCTACAAGACCATTTAAGAATAATTGTAAATCACTGTTTAGAGGCTCTTTACTTAAATATGAAACCGCTTTATTTTCTTTAATAATTGCTTCATCATCAATTAATAATTGAGCTATATCTGCGGGAAGAATATCAGCTAATTCTAATTTTACTTTTTCAGTTTCCTGATCATTTAGAAATTTTAATTTTAACTGTTCGGGATTTTGTTCTGCACCGGGAACAATTTTTAATTCCGGATTAATAATATTTTCTATATTCTTTTCCAATAATTTCTTTTGTTCTCTTTCAGGAGTCATCACAACTTTTACAATATCTGAAAACAAATATTTATTGTTGGATAATTTATTCGGTTTAGCTACCACTGCTGTAGCATTTCCGTTTTCACTAAAAAACATAGGATTGAAAATCATAATTTTGCCCTTGTTAATCTTTTTACTGTTTCCGTACTAAGTTGTGATAATATTTCTGCTGCTTTCTTCTTTTTCATCGTATAAATAATTTCTCTTGCCTCACTATCAGGTATTTTAGAAAGAATGTCTGCAGCTTTACTTGCCTGCATTGCTTCATAAAGTTTCACTGTTGATTTTAACCATTTTTCATGTTCTGCTTTATGTTCAATTTCCAATTTACTTTTTAAGCGTTCAATTTCTTTTTGCTTTTTAGTTAATTCTACTTCAACCTTACTAAGCTTGCTTTTAGTTGAATTTAAATCTGTTGCAAGATCTTCATTAATAGAAATAGTTTCTTCACTTACTACAACACTATCTAATGCAGCTAAACTATCAGCTTCCAGAGAGGCAAGGCTATCAGCTAAAGCAGCTTCTAATACAGCTGTTTCTCTAAAATCAAACTCAAACATATTTACATATTTATTATTCATATCATAAATCACATATGTCGTACCTATAAATGCGAGTATAAATATTAGTGCATAAATGATTATTATTTTCACTTTAATTATTCCTTAATAAATTCTTGTACTGCAATTTCGTCCAATTCAGTTTGTTCAAGTTTTTCAGTTTCTTTTAAAAACTTTTCAAAATGTTTTTCCTCAAGCTTTTCAAAAGTTTTTGTCTCTTTGGATTTTTGAACAAGCTCATCTAACTTTATTTTTCTTTCTTTATTTTTGTTTTCAATTTCTTCCAAAATCAAACCAATTTGATTTGTTAAATAGCTTTCATACTTTGAAAAAAAATGTATCTCTGAAACTTTTATTGAATTTTGGCTCAACATTTTTAGTTTACATTCTTTTAATAACTTTGATAATTCTTTAACTTCTTTTCTCTTCCTCGCAATTTCCAAATCAATTATTTAAAGTTCTTTTTGAACTTTTTTTTCCAACCTTTGCTTAACTTCTTTTATCGATTTAAATTTGTATTTAAATTTTGCAAATTATTAACCTAACGGTTTTTCTATAAGTGCTTCCAATCTATTTATTGTGTCCTTATATGTTGCTTCTTCTTGTATATCTTGTTTTAAAAATGTTCTTAACGATTGAATTTTTGTAAGTGCATGATCAATTTGAGGATTGCTGCCCTTTACATAAGCTCCAATATTGATAAGATCTTCAGCTTCATTATAAGCAGATAATATTTCTTTAAACTCCATTGCTCTTAGTCTGTGATCTTGTGGCACTATATCCGACATAACTCTGCTTATGCTTTGCAGCGGATCAATTGCCGGGAACTGTCCTTTATTAGCTAATTTTCTTGACAAGACAAAATGACCATCAAGAATTGACCTCACACTATCAGCAATCGGATCACTCATATCATCACCATCAACAAGAACAGTGTAGAATCCGGTTATTGTTCCTTTTGTAGATGTTCCGGCACGCTCTAATAATTTTGGAAGCACCGCAAAAACCGAAGGAGTATAACCTTTTGTTGTAGGCGGTTAACCGATTGTTATTCCAACTTCTCTCTGTGCATGAGCAAATCTAGTAATCGAATCCATCATTAGAACAACATCTTTTCCCAAATCCCTAAAATATTCGGCTATTGTTGTTCCTATAAAAGCAGCCTTAATTCTTGCTAATGAAGGTTTACCACTTGTTGCTACAATAATTACAGATTTTTTTAATCCTTCTTCACCCAAATCTTTCTCAATAAATTCTCTTACTTCTCTTCCTCGCTCACCAACTAAAACAATTACACTTACATCGGCATCTGTATTTCTTGCAACCATTCCGAGCATAACGCTTTTTCCCACTCCGCTACCAGCAAAAATTCCTACTCTTTGTCCTTTGCCAACAGTAAGTAATCCGTCAATTGATCTAACTCCGGTTTGGAGTGGGACGTCTATTCTTTTCCTTGTTAAAGGATTGGGGGGTTGACGATAAACATTTCTGTATGAAGAATAATTTATTTCTCCATTGTCATCAATAGGATTACCGAATCCGTCAATAACTCTGCCTAATAATTCTTCTCCAACACCAACTGAAAAACTTTTACCCGATGAAACAATTTGACACGAAGGAGCTATGTTTTGGACTTCACCTAACGCTATTGATAAAACTTTCCCATCTTTAAAACCAACAACCTCAGACTTACAAATCTCCTTACCTTTTCTATCTATAACTGAACAAACTTCTCCCAGGGAAACATTTGGCCCAATTGATATAATAATAAACCCGATAACATCTGTTACTTTTCCATTAATTTTTATTGGATCTGTTTCGTCAATTACTCGTGTATAAGTTTGTAGTATGTCCTCAACTATTTCTGTCATTCTGTTTCTGATATTGTTAAGTTTTCTTCTAATGTTTTTAAAATTTCATTAACTTGAGACTCTATTCTTGCATCCAAATTTCCAATTTCTGTCTCTATTAAACATCCGCCTACATCTATATTATCCGATGTTTCAAATCTGATTTTGGAAATATTATTTACACCTAAATATTCTTTATTGCTTTTTTCAAGTAAATTAAAATCATCTGGATTTAGTTTAATTACTATTTCATTAGCTCCAATTATTTTACTTAGGTTTTCATTCAATATTTTTTCAATTACTGATTTTTGATTTAGTTCTCTCTTAATAATTTTCTCAGATATTTTTCCTACTACATTAATAACAAGTCTGTGGAAATCACTTTCATAACTTTTAATTTTATCTTCAAAGGTTTTTATTATATTATAAAAATCCTCAGATTGTCTTAATAATTCTTCCGAATGCAATTTTTCTAATTTTTCTTTTGTTTCTTTTTTTCCGTCTTCAAAGCCTTTTTTATACTCATTTTCTAATTCTTGTTTATGAGCACTCTCTTCTTTTTCACGTTCTAATAATTCCGTATATTCTGTAAAACTTTCACTACTTTCAATAGAATCACTAACTACAGCACGAATATTTTTTGATTTTATATTTAGTTTAATCACCTCAGACATATACTTCCTCGGAACCACCGCCCCTAAAGCTAATTGTAACTTCTTCTTGTTCCTCTAATACTTTAATTTGATCTACAATTCTTGCTTGTGCAGCTTCCACTTCTTTTAGTTTCACAGGTCCCATAAATTGTAATTCTTCTTTAAGTAAATCAGCAGCTCTTTCCGACATATTTGAGAATACTTTTTCTTGAACTCTGTCATCAGCAACTTTGAGAGCTAAACCTAAATCTTTTCTATCAACCTCTTTAAGAATTCTTTGAATATCTCTATCTTGTAAATGAATAATATCATCAAACAAGAACATTAATCTTTTAATCTCAAATGCAACATCTTCATCTTTACCTTCAATACCGGCAATAATTTCTTTATTCATAGTTATATTAACTCTGTTCAGAATATTAGCAACACTTTTTGTTCCTCCAATTTGGCCCATAGTCTGATTTATTGAGAACCCGGCTAGTTCATCAACAACTTTCTCAATCTGAGTTAAAGTTTGAGGGGATATTTTCCCAAGAGTTGCAATTCTATAAACAACATCTGTTCTTAAATCTTCCGGTAATTCTATTAATGCTTCAGCAGTTTGATCCGGGTTTAGATGTGATAATATTAAGGCAATTGTCTGCGGATGTTCTTTATTTAGAAAATTTACAAGTTGAGTCGAATCGGCTTTTTTAAGTACATCAAAGCCATGAAGAGTAGTAAGATTTTTTACTTTCTCAATTACTTCCATAGCTTTAGTTAGTCCAAATGATTTTTCTAAAACTTGCTGAGCATAGTCAATTCCACCTTCAAGGACATATTCTCTTGCAGTTACTAATTCATGGTAATCATCAATTACCTGATCGACCACATGTGAGGGAATATTTTTTACCTTAGAAATTTCTGCCGAAATAGCTTCAACATCTGTTGGTTCTAAATATTTAAAAACCTGTGCAGCAGTTTCTACACTTAGAGCAATTAACAAAAGTGCAGATTTCTGAATACCGTTAAGATCATTTTTTGATATTGGTATTTTAGTGTTGTTCTCTGTCGTACTCATCTTCCTTTAACCATGAATTAATTAATTTTGCTGCTTAAGCCGGATTTTTTCCAACGTAATTAATGATTTTATCTTGCTTCATTTTTTTCAATACAGCTTCATCAGATATTTCATCCTCAATATCTCCCATTTCAAATAATGGTTTTTTATTTTTTTTCTTTGTAAATCCACCCGGATTTAATCCCGGATCCCACGAAGCACTATTTGCCAGAGCATCAAACGATTGATCTGAATATCCCCCAGCTCCAACAGTGCCAATCATTATTTTTTCTTCCTTTAATTTTTTCAACAATCCTTTGAGAATAAACATTGCCCCTAATACACCAAGTAATAAAAGCAGGTATTTTACATATTCACCAATATTATCCATTGGAGAGCTAACAAATCCTGTTTCATCAAACTGGTTTACTTCAAAAGGAATGCTTACGATTGTAATTTCATCGTTTCTAGTTGGATCGATACCAACTGCTTGTCTTAAAAGTTGTTCTAATTGCTGTAATTGTTCATCACTTCTTGGTTCTACAACTGTTTCTGTAGTTTCTCCATTCTGAACTTCCTTTTGGACTCCATTAATAACCGCAGCTACAGTTATTCTTTTTATATTACCACTTCCCTCAATCATATGTTCAATAGTTTTGCTCAATTCATAATTTGTAGTTGTTGATTCCGAAAAAACAGCGTTGGAATCACTCAATGATTTTCCGCTGCTTGTATTTCTGGAGGTCTGCTCACTTATTGCAACTTGTGACTCGGGATCATAAGTTTCTAATGTTTTTTCAACTTGCTTAAAATCAAGCTCAACATTCACTTTTACATCAGAGTTATCGTAACCCAATATTTTATCTAAAATTGTCTGAGCTTTACTAGCTAAATATTTTTCTATACCACTTTTGATTTCGTATTGTTTTCCACTGTTTATTGCCAGTTCACTATCTTCCGGTTTTTTCGAAAGTAATCTTCCTTTATTATCTATAATGGTTACATCAGCAGGTTCAAGACTTTCAACACTGGAAGCAACCAAATTTGTTATTGCCATAATATTGTTTTTAGAAAGGGTATAACCTGCACGAAGTTTTACAACAATGGATGCCGTGGCTTCTTTTTGTTCATTTTTAAAAACTGCTTTTTCCGGAGTTACAATGTGAACTCTCACATTTTCAATGCCGTCTTGTTGAATAATTGTTCTAGCTATTTCACCTTCTAAAGCTCTTTTAAAGTTTAGCTTTTGCATGAACTCAGACATGCCAATGGTATTTTTATCAAATATCTCGTATCCAATCATGCCGGATGCTGGAATACCTTTACCGGCTAGTGCTAATCTTACTTCATACACACCGGTTTTATTCACACTAATTGCAGTACCGCCGTTTTCTAATTTGTAAGGCACTTTTTGAGTGTTCAAGTATTTAACTACTTCCGAAGCCTCTTCGGGAGGCAGATTACTATAAAGTGTTGTATAGTTAGGTTCATTAAAAGCAAATAAAATAAATACCAAAAGAACAACTGCTACAACAGCTATTCAACCAAGCATTAACCTTTGCTGCATTGATAATTTATTAAAGATGCTTATAAGTGCTGCATAAGAATTTTTAGCTTTATCCACGGTTATGACATCCTTGTTAATTCTCTATACATATCTACTGTCTTATTTCTTATTTGCATTAATAACTCTAAACTGGTTTTTGCTTTTTGTCCTGCAATCATTACTTCATGAAGTTCTACATCTTTTCCCTCAACAAAATCAGAAACCATTTTTTTAGAATCTAACTGAGCCGTATTTACATCTTTCACAAAATTATTTAGAACATTGTTAAAGTCTGAATTGCCTAATTTCTTTTTCCCATCAGTCTGATTAGGAAATTTTGGTATTAAATTACTTAGTCCACTTGTCTTCATGTTAACCTCTTTTATCGAATAAAGAACCTAATGCCACCCCTTTTTTATCCCCTTGTTGGTTATAAAAATGGTATGAAGCAATATTATCTTTATCTTCCGGATATAATTTTGCAAAAAATTGTTTTTATTCTTTTGTTACTTTAACCTCTGCAACATCTTTCTTAATTTCATTATTTATTTCAAACTTGGCAGAGCTCTTCTTTTGAAGGTTATTAATGGGTTTATAGTTACCAAAAGAATTTGTTGAAATTTTCATTTATATCTCCAATGAATCTTTTGCCATTTGTTTTGCTGCATTAAATGCTGTCATATTTGCTTCACAACTTCTTGAAGCTGAAATCATATCTACCATTTCTGTAACAACACTTACATTCGGCATTTGAACATAACCTTCTTCATCAGCATCCGGATGATCCGGCATATAAATTAGTTCACCTTCAGATTGATCTGTTTCCTCGGTAATTTTTATACCATCTTCAGAAATTAGATTATTTGGTGATCCTAACATTGGTTGTTTTATATTGTTATAATAAAAGCCCGTATTTAAGTTTAGTGAGTTGTTTGCTTGTAAATCTTGAAATTTGTTTTTCTCTTGAAAAACACTAATAAATTTTCTTTTATATGGTTTACCATCTGAAGTTTTCGTTGTACTGGTATTGGCAATATTTTCCGTAATTAGTTCCATCTTTTTTTTCTGAATACTCATGCCTCGTGAACTAATTCTAAATGCAGAAAAATTGGGGTTAATTCTCATTATTTACCTCCCCTAATAACATTTTGTAAATTCCTATAATATCCGTTAAGTTTTTTCGCTGCAAATTTGAACATTATTTGATTTTGAGCTAAATCGGCCATTTCTTTATTAACATCAACATTATTGATGCCTGATAGATTTTCCAGACTTTCATCTTCAACAATTTTAAATTCTGAATGATTGTTTTTCGAACCAGATATACTTTGTATTCCTTCGTTTAACAATTTTTTGAATTCAACATCTCTCCTTTTATATCCGATTGTTTCAGAATTAGCAATATTCTGTCCGATAACTTTTTGCTTCAATGCTGAATAATCTAGAAGTCTTTCTAATACTTTATTTGAAGGAATTGCCATTTTTTATCCATCTCTTTGAGATGAATAAGTCAAAACTAATGCCAGTAAAATGATGTGATAATGTTATTTTTTGAGGTTTTTTTCAATTTAAAGTGGCTAAAATTAGTCACTTGCTAATTATTCTTCACTATAATCTAAAATTACGGATTTCGTTTCTCCGCATGAACAAACAAACTTTATTTCCTTAATGTTATCATCGGCGTCTTTATTCAATACAATTCTAACACCTTCATGACTTTCTTCTTCAATTGAAATTTTACTTGTGCCAATAATTTCTACTTCTTCGGAACGTATTATATTTCCGTTTTTCGATGTATTAGGTAATGATATTTCTCTATAAATTTCTTCGTTAAAATGATCCATTTTTATACTGCTCGATTTATTATTTGAGGAATTTCTTCCAGCGATGCAATTACATCCGCCAGACCGTTATCTACAATAGCTCTCGGCATACCATATACTACACTGGAGTTTTCATCTTGTGCAATACAGTGACCACCAATACTTTTTAATTTTTTTACACCTTCAAGACCATCCCGTCCCATACCGGTCATAATAAGTCCTAAA
>JAJRZB010000119.1 GCA_024275455.1 Bacteroidota bacterium
CATCCATTCCCAAAGAATACCAAGGAAGTATTAGAAAAATACAAATATGTTCTCCTGCCTGAAATTAATATGGGACAATTGGCTAAGGTTCTCAAAAGTGAATTTTTGCTTCCGATTATTCAATTTAATGTTGTTCGCGGGTTGCCATTTAGAGTGGGAGATATTGAAAACAAGATAATAGAAGTGTTAGGAGGAAATAATGAGTAACACTGAAATAAAAACTGAAAAGTTAACAGCTAAAGATTTTTCCAGTGGTCAAGATGTTAGATGGTGTCCGGGTTGTGGCGATTATTCTATCCTAGCACAAGTTCAAAGAACACTGCCTAATATTGATAATATAGTTAAAGAAAATGTTGTTTGGGTTTCCGGTATCGGATGTTCAAGCCGTTTCCCTTATTACATGGGAACATACGGTTTTCACAGTATTCATGGTAGAGCACCCGCAATTGCTACCGGATTAAAATTAGCACGTCCGGATCTAGATGTTTGGGTTGCTACCGGAGACGGTGATTTACTAAGTATTGGCAGTAATCATTTTATCCATGCATGTAGAAAGAATATTGATCTTAAGATTATTCTGTTTAATAATAGAATTTACGGATTAACAAAAGGACAGTATTCTCCAACATCTGAAAAAGGAAAAGTTACAAAAACTTCCCCTTACGGAAGTATTGATTATCCTTTTAATGCATTGTCAGTTGCTCTTGGTTCTAATGCTACTTTTGTTGCCAGAACTTTAGATAGAGAACCGAAACACATGGCGGAAATGATTGATAAAGCTGCCGGACATAAAGGGATTGCTTTTGTAGAAGTATATCAAAATTGTCCGATCTTTAATGATGGTGCTTATGCTCCTCTTACAGATAAAGAAACTAAGGATGATAATGTACTTCATCTTGAACATGGAAAGCCAATGTTGTTTGGAAAAGACAAAGATAAGGGTATTAAATTGGACGGATTTAACCCTGTAATTATTAACTTAAATGATGGAAAACATTCAATCGATGATGTAATTATTCATGATGAAAATGACGAAGGAATGGTTAGAGCATTTATTTTGTCTCATATGACTGACCATCCGGATTTACCTACACCGCTTGGTATTTTCAGAAAAGTAAATAAACCTACTTATGATGAAGCATTGGTGGAACAAATTGATATAGTTACAAAGAAAAAAGGAAAAGGAGACTTGGAAAAGCTGTTGTTTGCTGGCAACACTTGGGAAGTTTCTGAAAATTAAATTATTCATTATGGGCGAATTTATATTCGCCCTTTTTCTTTCATTTCAAAATTACAACTTCCGTTTAACCTACTATAAAAAGAGCAATTATGTTAGATTTTAAAAAATTAATTAATGTTTTAGAAAAAAAAAATAAATTTATAATTACCTGTCATGTTAATCCTGATGCAGATGCACTTGGCTCTGAATTAGCAATTGGAGATATTTTAGAACAATTGGGGAAAGAATTTCGTATCATCAATACAAGCAATACTCCCTATAACTTAAAATTTCTCGATGTTGATAATAAAATTGAAAGATTTGACAAAGAAATACATAAAAAAGTATTTGAGGAATTTGATGCTGCTATATTTTTAGATCTAAATTTTATTAATAGAACAGTTAGAATGGAAGAGTTTTTTAAGGATTTTAAGGGAACGAAAATTTGTATTGATCATCATACAAAACCGGAAAATTTTGCTGAGTATAATTTTATTGATGAGTCCGAATCTTCAACCGGGGAAATTATTTTTGATTTACTAAGCTGTTGTGATTCGTTAAAATTGAATAAAAAAAATGCTTTACCAATTTATGCTGCAATAATGACTGACACAGGTTCATTTAGATTTTCTAAAACTAATTCAGCTTTGCATAAAAAAGTGGCAAAACTTCTAAAATATGATTTGAATCCGGAAAAAATTTACGATAAAATTTATGAACAATACGAATTCAGTAGAAATAAATTATTAGGTGAAGCTTTACATACAATTTCAATTACTGAATCCAAGAAAATATCTTATATGACTATTACTCAAGAAACATTAAAAAAATCCGGTGCAATTGAATCGGATGTAGATGGGTTTGTAAATTTTGCTCTAGCTACCAAAGGAGTTAAAATAGGCATTTTGTTTTTCGAATTAAAAGATAGTTTGAAAATTAGTTTCAGATCAAAAGATGATATTCCTGTAAATAAACTGGCAGAAGAATTTGGAGGCGGTGGGCATTTAAATGCCGCTGGAACAAGGCTATTTAATGTAAAGCTGCAAGATATCCAACCGAAGGTTCTTTTTGCATCAGAAAAATATTGTTAAAAAAAGTTAGGAAATAAAAATGATTTTTAATCTAAAATTTCACCATAGTAAAGAAATTAAAAGATTCACGAATAAATCTGCTCAAATAATTTTTTGTATAAATAACAAAGAGTTTGAAAGCAATATTAAAAAACTAAATTTAGGAATAAGTCAAATTCAGAAAAAATTCTTTTTTGATGATGAAACACCGGAATTAAGATATTGGAATAACAGTGAACCGCAATTGATTATTTTCAAAAAGATTGCATTGGATAAAAAGTTTAATAATGATTTTTTTAGAGATTATTTAGCCGGTGTAATTCAATCATTCGAAAAATTGGAATTATCTAATTTGGTTGTGCAGCTTCCACCATTTTCTATGTTTAAAAATTTCTTCCTTAATGAAGAATATTTTTATCAGACATTTGTTGAAGGTATTTATCTCGGTAATTATAATTTTAATGAATATAAAAAAGAAAAGAAGAAAATAAAATCACTTTCAATAAATTTAATTTCCCAATCAACTCAAAAAGTCAAAAATGCTATATCAGTTGGAGAAAAAATAGGGCAAGCTGTTTATTTTACACGAGACTTAGTTAATGAACCGGCAAATACATTAACTCCTCAAGAGTTTTCGAAAAGAGTTAAAAATGAGTTTAAAAGTTCTTTAGTAACTGTTAAGATTTTTAACGAAAAAGAATTACAAAAGAGAAAGATGAATGCTATCCTGAGTGTTGGCAAAGGAAGTGATAATAAACCGCAACTTATAATTGCACATTATAAACCCAAAGTTAAAAGTATTAAAAAAATTGCACTTGTTGGTAAAGGAGTAACTTACGATACCGGCGGTCTATCAATTAAACCAACGGAAGGAATGCTGGAAATGAAAGCCGATATGGCTGGTGGAGCCACGGTTTTTGGAATTATCAAAGCTGCAGTGCTGAATAATTTACCGGTTGAAATAATTGGAATTGTTCCTGCTGTGGAAAATGCAATTTCCGGTAATGCTTATAAGCCTGGTGATATTATTTCTACTGCTTCCGGTAAAACCATTGAAGTAAAAAATACTGATGCGGAAGGTAGAATTGTATTAGCGGATGCCTTGGAATTTGCTTCTAAACAAAAACCGGATGAAATTATTGACTTTGCTACATTAACAGGTGCGGTTGCTGTTGCACTCGGTTTATTTACTGCCGGAATTTTTACAAAGAGTGAGAAAATGGCAAAGAGTCTTTTGAGTGCAAGTCAAGTTACTTATGAACATATTTGGAGATTACCATTTTCTGATGAGTTCAACAAACTTTTAGAAAGCAAAATTGCGGATGTCAGTAACTTGGGTCCCAGATGGGGCGGGGCAATTACAGCCGGAAAATTTTTAGAGCATTTTGTTGAAGAAAATATTCCCTGGACTCATATCGATTTAGCAGGTCCTGCACTAAAACATGATTTAGCAAAATACACTAAGGATTATTGTACCGGTTTTGGAGTAAGGTTAATTTATAATTACTTAATTAACTAATATTGCTACACAAAGGAACTTTTATTTTTTCAGTAAACAAACAGAAAAGAGTAGTTGTTAAAAATTATTCTTCACTTATTTTTTAGCAATTGGAATCAGAACAAATAAAAGATAGTTATTTGATTCTCAAATGTTATTTTATTATTTTCAATTTAAGTGATTGTCCTTCTCAAGAAACTCTCATTTTTTACAAAACAATAAAAGAGGCAAACATGAAAAAAATACTCCTTTTTATATTCATATCAACAATTTTTTCAAATCTTTTTGCACAATCAATGTGGAATGAAGTTTGGAACTTACAGCAAGTGCCATTTCAAGCGGATAATTCAAGTTCAGAGTATGCAAAAGTAATTGCCGGCTTTGATACCGATGAAGACGGTATGGGAGAGTTTATAACCGGTTACACGGATCTTGATAGTAATTATGTTTTTATGTATGAAGCTACAGGAGATAATACTTATGAAATGGTTTGGTATTTTAAATTTCCACTTGCCGGAAACAGTTGGTTTGGAGCAGCAGTTGGAGATGTAGATAATAACGGTAAAGTTGATATTGTGATTGGATTTCCAACAGCAGTTACTGCAGAAAATCCAAATCCTCCCAGAGTTTTTATATTTGAATGGAATGCGGTTCAGGGAGAAAATAAATATGGTAAAGAGCAGCCGGATGGAACTTTTGAACCCACAAATTCAACTCGCTTTGATGTACCGGATAATACTGATTGGAGACCTTACAGCATGCTGGTTGAAGATGTTGATAAAGATGGTGTTAATGAATTAGTAATTGGTGTTAGAGCCGGAGGAAGAGGCAGAGAAGTTATGGTAGCATCTGTTGTGGGCGGAGAATTATCTGGCTTTGGTCACTGGCAGGTTGAATACAATTTTCAGAATTCTGAAGGCGGTTCTAATTTTGCGACAATTACCGGCGACTTGGATAATGACGGAAATACAGACATATTCGAAATGGTATGGAATCAATTTACTTTAAGAATGTTTGAAGTAACCGGAGCGGATACATACGAACATGTTAATGACTTAGAGCAGCTCTATCCGTCGGATTTTGGTTCTGTTGACGGAGTTAGAATTGTTGATGCCAACGGAGACGGTAAAAACGAGTTATTTATTGCAGGTACTGAATCTGAATTAGCACTTTTTCTCATACAAAATGTAACTGATATTTCAAAAATTACCGCTGATGATGTTATTGAGTTTTATCATTTGCCTCGCAACTCAAAACCAACTGGTCAACCCATAGAAACAGGTTTAAGAGGCATGGTTGCAGGAGACCCCGATGGTGATGGAAACATAAACTTATTAATTGCCGGTGAAAGAAACGGACAAATATTTGATCTTGAGTATAAAGGAGAAGGTGATTTGGCAGATTCGACTAATTGGGAATTAAATATAATTTATGATTCATATCAGCATGCAGTTCTTGAGTTAGGAGTTGATTCTGCATCTGCTTTAACCCCAAGGTTATATTACGGAGCTTTAGCTGATGATATGGACGGCGATGGACTTTCAGAATATGTTTTTGTTAACTATAGTACTGATAAAGGCATTTGGCAAAACGATATTTATGTTGGAATTCTTGAATCGGATAAGGCAACAGGTGTAGAACTTGTAAATGATCTTGTTCCTAATAAAGTAGAGTTATCTCAAAATTATCCTAACCCTTTTAATCCTTCAACAAATATAGGTTTTAGTATTACGAAAACCAGTAATGTTGAGCTAAATATTTATGATGTATTAGGTAATAAAATTGCTACTTTGGTCAATGAACAAAAAAATGCCGGTCTTTATAATGTAGATTTTGATGGTTCTAATTTATCAAGCGGTGTTTATTATTATACTTTAAGAAATAATGGAAACTTGATTTCAAAAAAGATGTTATTGCTTAAATAATAGTTCTATTATCCGTAAACTTGACCGTCTTTCATTTCCAAAACTCTATCGGCAAGTTTAACTAAATCTTGGTTATGTGTAACCATTAAAAGGGTAATGCCAAATTTATTTTTAAGATCAACAAAAAGCTGATGGATCGTATCGCTATTCTTCGAATCGAGGTTACCGGTCGGTTCATCAGCAAATATAATTTTAGGGTTGTTTACTAAAGCCCTTGCTATTGCAACTCTTTGCTGTTCTCCCCCGGAAAGCTCTGCCGGCAAATGATTATTTCTATCTGATAGTCCTACTAATTTCAGTATTTCTTTACTTTTTTCTAGTGCTTCTTTTTTTGATGTACCGTTAATCATTGCAGCAATTGCAATATTTTCTTCAGCAGTAAACTCCGGTAATAAATGATGAAATTGAAAAATAAATCCTATTGATTTATTCCTAAAAATTGAAATTTCATTTTCAGAGAGACCAAAAATATTTATTCCGTCAATTTCTACAATTCCGCTATCCGGTTTATCCAACCCGCTTAAAATATGCAGCAGTGTACTGTTACCGGCACCGGAAGCTCCTACAATTACGGTTATTTCATTACTGTTTATTGTAAGTGAAACATCCTTTAATACGGTAATTATATTACTTTTCCCCTTGGTAAATGATTTTGTAATATTTTTTCCTATTAAAACACTCATTTATTTTATTCCCATTTTATCGCATCTATTATTTTAATTTCCAAAGCTTTCTTTGCCGGATACTTTGATGCAAAAAAAGTTAAAAAAAGTGACATTAACGAAACGGCAATTATATCGCTTATTCTGATTTCAATCGGTAATGAATCTATTACAAACTTACTAGCATCAAGCGGATAAATATTATATTGTATTTGCAGAAAACAAATAAACAGACCGAGAAGAACACCGGAAATAGTTCCGATTATACCGATTAAAATCCCCTCAAACATAAAAATTTTTTTTATTGAAGTTGATTTTGTTCCCATTGAACGAAGTACACCAATATCTTTTTTCTTTTCTAACACAGACATTGTTAGCGAACTTAATATATTAAAAACAGCTACAGCAATAATTAGGGAAAGTAATATGTAAGCTGCCCATCTTTCAATCAGCATTACACGGTAAAGATCTTTGTGCAGATCATACCAAGTGTAAATATTATAGGCAGAGTTACCAAAGTTCTTTTGCAAGTCATTTTTTAGTTCGTCGGAATCATCAATATCGTTAAGAACTACTTCAATTCCTGTAACATTATTTTTCATATTCAGCAATTGCTGTGCAGTATTCAAGGAAGTAAAAGTATATTCAAGTGCATACTCTTTGTTGCTGATTTCATAAATTCCGGTAACAACTAATTTTTTTGCTTGTGGAATGCTCATACGTGTAATTGTATTTTTTATTTGTGCTGCCGAAGTAGCAAAAATAGTATCACCAATTCTTGCAGATAATCTCAAGGCAATTGGCATGCTAATAATTATTTTATCTGTTCCGTCAGTATTATCCAAATCAAATTTTCCATACAGTAATCTGTCCTTAACCCGGTTTCTACTTGCTTCATCGTATGTAGGAATTCCTTTAATATTTAATATCTCAATTGATTCCTTTTTCATAAGTATTATTTTTCCTTCGGCGTAAGCGGCAAATGATTTTACTTTATCAGAATTGTTTAGGAAAGTGCCTATTTCAGAAACATCACTTTGGCTAAGTTGACTTGAAGTTATACGCAAGTGAGGATCGAAGTTTATCAGCATTTTGGTAACTATTGATCCGAAACCGTTGAGTACAGATAGTACAATAATTAAAGCTGCAACACCGATTGTAACCCCAAGGGTAGACAATACCGAGATAATTGAAATAAAACTCAGTTTGTGTTTAGACCGTAAATATCTTTTTGAAATAAAATATTCAAACATTGTCAGTCAAATTTAATTGCAGTTATTGGTTGAATTCGTGATGCAACGTAACTTGGAATAAATGATGCAATAATTGCTAAAATTATTCCCACCCCGGATATTAAAAAATAAGTTTCCGCGTTAATAGAAATTGGTACACTTGATAAATAGTAAATTTGCTCGGGTAAAGAAATAATTTCAAATTTATTTTGTAGTTCGCTTAAGATAAATGCTAATAAGTTACCGATAATTATCCCGGTTAAAGCTAGAGCAACACCTTGAATTATAAAAATCTGTACAATCTGTTTTCCGGTTGCCCCAAGAGATTTTAGTACTCCGATTGCCTCGGTTTTTTGAATAATTATCATTAATAAAGCACCGACAATATTAAAAATTGCGACAATAATTATTAATCCCAACACAATGGGAATCGGTTTTTGCTGTAGCTCTAGCCAAGTAAAAATATGTCTGTTAATTTCTCTGTACGATCTAACATAAAACGG
>JAJRZB010000120.1 GCA_024275455.1 Bacteroidota bacterium
AATTGCCAAATCAAGATCTTCATCCTTAATTAAATCAAGCACAAATTCGGGTCGGTATTCTGCCACTACATTAAAGCCCGCAGTTTGAACAGCTTGTTTTACCAAGTTTAATGTTGGCTGATCGTCATCCACACATAGAACGGTAGAATTTCTGCGCAATTTGTAACTTGTAAGAATTTCCACTAAGTTATTATAATTTATGGGCTTAACAAGATATTCAACCGAGCCCATTAAATAGATTTTTTCTTTTTCAGCTTCTAAAGTAAAAACAATTACCGGAGTATTTCTTGTAGCTTTATTGTTTTTTATTTTTTGGAGTAATTCCAGACTGTTATCATTTTCTTGTTCAACATTTAGAATAACCGAAACGTATTTATTTTCTTTCAACCTTTTTAGTGCAGTTTCACCAGAGCTGACAAATTCGGTTTCGTAATTCCATTTTGAAAGATAATTATTCAATAATGTAGTTGAAGCATTATCACTTTCTATTACCAGAATTTTATCTCTATTAGGAGTTATGGTTTGAGATACAACTTTTTCATTTTCTTTTATCTCACTAACAGGGATTGAAATATTAATGTGTAAATCATTATTATCTAAAAACGGGTTTAAAGTACCGTCTAAAAGGTTTACATATTTTTGGACTAAACTTAAACTTAATCCGCTGATGTTTTTTAAAAATGCTCTATTCTCGAATGGTGAAAGTAGGGAAGGGAGAGAATCCGGTTTTAGTTTAGTGTTTCTTGCAACAATTCCGATGTGTAATTTATTATCTCCTGTTATACTGGTTTGAATCAAAACACTTTTATTCCCTGAAATGTTCCTACTAAATAATAAAGTTACTTTTAATATTTTAGAAAGCAGCTTATCATCAATAAAAATAGGGGCATCAATAACATTGGTTAATTTAAAGGCGTGATTTTGCTGAATAGAATTTATAACTCTATCAATCAACTCTTTAATGTTTACACGGTTCTTAATAATTTTATAATTATCATTAATTTTAAGAATATTTAGGAGATCATTAAAACTTTCCACAATAAAATTGTTAGCTGTTTTTATCTCTTCCAAATTCGGCATTACTTTTTCGAAATTCGATTCATCCTGCATTAAAGTTATAAGTCCGTTTACAGTTTTAATTTCTTTAACAAAACTTTTAATACTTTTGTGTAATAAATCGGATTTATAATCAGAAGGGACCACACTTAAATCGGATTTTGAAATATCCCAAATCTGCAATAGTTCTGCAATTAAATTGGCAACGGGTAAATATTTTTTTGATTTGCATCTGATGGAATAACTTTATGCTGTAAAATTAAAACTCCAAATTTTTCATCTGACAACTTAAAAATGATACTTTGAAGATTGGTATCGGAGTTTTCACTAATTTGGCAGTTTGCGGAGTAATTAGTTTCAAACTTACTTTCACTAAGCATAACATCATAATCATTAATGCTTAAATTTTCACTTAAAATATTTTGAGGGAATAAATGGGATTTACCTAAAAGGATAAAATTATTTTTCTTTTTTTCTCTAAATATAGCAGCACTTTTAAGATTAATTTCATCTGTAAGGAATAAACAGACTTCATTTGGAAAATTATCTAATCCTTTAACAGCTAAATTTCTTAAGAGATTTAAATCATTTATCAGGTCTAATCGTAAGTTATGAGGCATATAAACACTATTTATAATTTTGTAATAATAACACTAATTTAATGGTGAAACATCCATAAAGCAATAAAAATACTTCAAGCTATATTCGTTTATTTACTTAAAATATTTACCCCTAATTTTGAGTAAGATATTTAAGCAATTAATAAGTAAGCTTCTGTATTCTAAGTAAGCAAAGATTTAGAACCTCAAATTTTAGATAGTTGCAGGATTTATGTGTTTATGGTTTAATAACAGAGTTAAGGTATTGAGTTAATTTATTAACTCGGCCAAAATGAAAAATCATTTAGCATATAGAATAATCACTTCAGAGTATTTTAAATAGCAAATTTTGTTGCGGGTTTTTTGTGTAAATCTTACTTGTAGAAGTTACTAATAATAAAATATTTGCAACAAACTGTCTTCTTTTATTTGTTCCAAATCGGGAAACTTTGCCTATAATTATGAATTTTCACTGTCCCTTTTTGAGTTACTTTTGTCCAATTTTAGTTTCTAAACAATAAAATTAAACAATACCGTAAAAAATTAACTTAGTATACTACAAATTCTACCCAAAGTAATATCTACTTGATCATTACTGATTTTAATGGCATAGTTTGTGCCTTGTATCACAAGATGTATTAAAATGCTAAATGAATCAGAGGGAATTACAAATGCAATCAAATGAAACCGGAGTACATAACAAAAACACCAGAGAAAACATTTCAAGTGAACAATTCTTAAAAAATAAGATTAAAGAAATTAAAGAAAGAAGCTTATCGCAGATTTCACCTTTAATAATAATTAAACCTGCAATATTTTCTCTTTTTGTACTTTTAATCTCAATTGGACTTGATTTATCGAAAGTTCCTTTCCTCGGTGAAGTAACCATTGGCATTGCCAAACAGCTTTACCCAACTTGGGAACCGGCAAAAAGTACAATTGAACCGTTGCAGTTTTGGTGGCTCCCAATCATCAGTTATCTGTTTTTTGTTGGAATAGCTGTTAAAGAATATTACGGATTATTTAGTCATGTTAGATCTACAACTCCAAGACAAAATGTTGATAGAATTATATCCTCATCTATTAGTTTGATTGATGGTTATGCAACAGCACTGCCGCTTGTTGGAGCAGCAATTTTATTGGTTAGTATAAAGTTAGGTCCCGAAATATTTCTCGGCATCTCAGTCCCTTTTGAAATTAAAGCACTAATTGTTTTGGCGTTGGCAAAATTATTTGAGCCGGTGTTGGATTATATCGGAGTGAAATTTCAGAAAGTATTAAACAATGCTGAAGATTTTCAGGAACAGTTTTATCAAAAAATGCAGGTAAAGCAAACAGAAAGATTAATAAAAGTAATTGAACAGAATCAAAAACCGGGTATTGAGAACAATAATCTGCAATTAGATAGTGTTGTGAAATTTAGAGAAGAATTGGAAAAAATAAAAACAATTAGTTTCGAAACATACCAAAATTTTACAGCACTCAATAAACTTACAGCAAATATAAAAGATAATCTAAAAGGGAATGAAGATCATCTTGATATCTTAAATCAATTAAGTAAAAATATTGATTCGATGGCGACGAACCTCAATAATGAAGGGGTTGCCAGCTCTTTAAATAGTTTGGAACTAATTGTAAACAAAAGGTAACAAGATGATACGAAGAAACAGAGATGCAAAATTTGTTATTTACCAGGTTCTTTACATTTTTGTTATTACCGTACTTGCACTAAAAGGTGCGGAAATAAATTTGGGTGAAGTTGTTGATAAAGATAATGTTGTGGAAAAAAGCGTTAGGGATTCACTGATAAATATCGTTGACTCTTTATCACATTTGGGATTGTCATTTAATATTGAAGTAGATACAAATGTTGTAGAAGAAAATAAAGAGCTGAAAGAAAAACTAACTACACTTAACACGCAATTAGCATCACTTTCGCAAAGGGTGAAAGCGATTCCTAAAATTGAAAAGTTAAAACCGGATAAAAAGCAAAAGCTTAAATCTGCTTTGCC
>JAJRZB010000012.1 GCA_024275455.1 Bacteroidota bacterium
CCCTATTTCTGGAAACTACCATATTACATCCGCAGAAATAACAAAGCGTATCACAAAAAGGAATATGAAAATACAAAGATAAATCCGGCGGATTACTTTGTTTGTTAGTACGGTTTAATTCTTCAATATAATTATCTGCCGTAAAAGATTCGATAAATTGAGGTGCCGTAGGATAGCTTGTATATCTTGGACCCGGACGATCATATTTTTTTACTAAATCTAAATCTATTTTAAACATTCTTTTCCTAACTAATTAAATATGAAATTGACTGCTGTTTTCTTTTACAAAATCGACTAAAGTTTTTGCATTTGCCGGAGGAACATCGGGTAATATTCCATGCCCCAAGTTAAAAATATGTCCGCTTCCGTTACCATAGGATTTCATGGTTTTAAGTGCTCTCTCTTTAATAATATCTTCGTTACCGTAAAGAACGGTCGGGTCCATATTCCCTTGAAGTGCAACCTTATCCCCAACAACCTTTCTTACTTCTCCCAAATCCATTGTCCAATCCAAGCCTAAAACATCAGCACCGCACTTAGCAACTTTTTCTAAATTAGCATGAACACCTTTGGGGAAATAAATTACGGGTTCATCAACTCTTTTAATATTAGAAATGATTTTTTCAACATATTGCAATGAAAATTCTTGGTAGTCATCCTGTGCAAGAATTCCTCCCCAAGTATCAAAAATTTGAACAGCATTAGCTCCGGCTTCAATTTTAGCAGAAAGATAAACAGAAATTGCAGAAGATAATCTATCCAAGATTTTGTGAGCCAAGCTTGGATTGTTAAAAATCATTTTTTTTACATTGGAAAAACTCTTCGATCCCCCACCTTCAACCATATAGGTTAGCAAAGTCCATGGAGAACCGCTAAATCCTATTAGCGGGACTCTGCCGTTTAATTCACGCTTAGTCATTGATACAGCATCCATAACATATTTAAGATCGGTTACCGGATCAATTTCCTTTAACGAATTAGCATCTTCTTCAGTTCTAATAGGAGAAGGAAATACCGGACCTTTACCTTCATACATTTCCAAATGCATTCCCATTGCTTCGGGAATAACTAAAATATCAGAAAAAATTATCGCAGCATCAACACCAATAATATCAATAGGCTGAATTGTTACTTCGGAAGCGAGTTCAGGCGTTTTGCACATTGTTAAAAAGTCGGCATTCTCTCTAACTTTCCTATATTCAGGCAAATACCTTCCGGCTTGTCTCATTATCCAAATAGGTGTTCTTTCAATTTTTTCTTTTTTACACGCTTTGATAAACAAATCATTCTGCAGTTTATTCAATTTTTTTCCTCGGTTTCTTGCTTACTATTCTTTTTATAAAATATTTTTATTTCTTCTATTAATGCTTCCATTGTAAAATCAGTCGGAATGATATTTGGGAAAACACCATACTCATTTATTGCTCTTTTCGTTACAGGCCCGATAACTGCGATATTTTTACCGCTGAAATATTGTACCGGATCTGAAATATTAAGGTTTTCTAAAAAACCATTAAACGTTGAGGGGCTTGTAAAAATATAAACATCAATTTTAGTATTTTGAATTAACTTAATTTCCTCAGATAATTTTTTTATATCATTAACCTTGTTAATATAGGCAGGTATTGCCGTTACCCCTACACCTAATTTCTTAAGTTTATCATATTTATTTATATCTGCTAAGTTGGAACATGGTATAAATGCTTTCTTACCATGTAAATTTTGATTTTCCAATTCTTCTAATAAAAAGCCCCAAGAATATTTTTTTGGTTGAAAATCTATTTGAATTTTATTCCCTTCACAATATTGCGCTGTTTTTTCTCCAATTGATATTATAAAAAACTCAGTCGGTTCAAAATGCACATTCAAATCTTTAACTAAATCTAAAAAATACTTTACTGCATTTTCAGAAGTGAAAATTATAATATCATAATTTTCAAGTTCAGAAATTGCTTGGTTTAGGAGCGGATCATTTTTTATTGGAGCAATCTCAATTGTCGGAAAGCTGATAACATTTGCCCCATATCTTTGAAGTTGCTGTATTGACTTATCCGATTGATTTTTAGCTCTTGTTAAAACAATATTTATATTTTTTAAAAGTTCTTCCAATTATCTGTTATCGTAAATATCTTTTAAGATTTTTTTAGCTCCGGCTTTAATTAAATCCGAAGCTAATTTTTCCCCTAATAATTCGGGATGCTTTTTACTTCCTCTAAGTCTTTTACTTAAAGTAATATCCCCTTCAATTGTTGCTACTAATCCGGTTAAATAAAGTCCGTTTCTTCTAACTTCCGCAAAAGCACCTATTGGGACTTGACATCCACCTTCTAATTTCTTTAACAATGCCCGTTCAGCTCTGACTGCAGCAAAAGTGTTTTCATCATTTATAGACTTAAGTAACCTTTCAGCAAATTTATTAGTGCTTTTTATTTCGATTCCCAAAGCCCCTTGTCCTACTGCGGGAAGAATTACTTCTTTGTCAATTATCGAGGAAATATATTTTTTTAATTTTAGCCTTTCCACTCCGGCTCGTGCTAATATTATAGCATCCCATTTTGACTTTAAGAATTTATTAATTCTCGTTGGAACGTTACCTCTAAGTTCAACTATATTCAGATCAGGACGTAAATGTTTTATTTGTGCTCTTCTTCTTAAGGAGCCGGTGGCAACAGTAGCTCCTTCTTTTAACGATTCAATTGTAGTCCTTTTTTTTCTTGCAATTAAAACATCTTCAACAGAATGTCTTTTTGTAACGCATGCCAATTTAAGTCCTTTGGGAATATCAGTCTGTAAATCTTTCAAACTATGAACGGCAATATCGATTTCATTATTTAATAATGTCTGCTCAAGTTCCTTTGTGAATAATCCCTTATCACCAATTTTTGATAAGGCAACATCAAGAATTTTATCGCCTTTTGTTTTTATTATCTTTATTTCGACAGTTAAATTCTTATTCTTTTTTTCTAATTCCTTTTTAACAAAATTTGCCTGCCAAAGTGCAAGATCACTACCTCTAGAGCCAATTATTAGTTTATTATTTTCCAAATTATTATACCTTATAATTTATCTTTACCATTAGATGGAATGTTATCTAAATCAAATAAGTACTTTATAGCACTTGTTTTCTCTTTAACTGTTTCTACGTCATCACCCGATTCTGCTAATTTTCTTAATTTAACAGTTGGATTATGAAGAATTCTTCCTATTAATCTTTTTGCCATACTTTCAAGCTTAATATAGTCCTCATCGGAAACTTTATTTTTAATTTTTTTTAACTCATCTACTTCTATTGATTCGAAAAAAGAACGCAATGATTTTATTGTTGGAACGACACCCAAAGTGTTAAACCAATGAAAGCAATTATCTACCTCTTCTTCAATTATTTCTTTAACGTGCGGAATTTCATTTTTTCTTTTATTTAAATTCTGCTCAACAATAATATTCAAAGAATCTATATCATTATAGAAAACATTATCTATTTTTTTCACAGCAGGATCAATATCTCTTGGGATCGCAATATCCATAATAAAAATCGGATTACCCTTTCTTTGCTGAATTGCTTTTTTGATATCACTATAACTTACAAGATATTCTTTAGCACTTGTCGCTGAAATTATAACATCAAAATCTTTAAGGTTATTCTTAAACTCACTAAAATCTATTACTTTGCCCTCAACCTTTTTAGCCAATTTAGCAGCTTTATCAAAGGTTCTGTTTGTAATTGTTATTTTACCAATGTTTTTGCTTTTCAAATGGATTGCTGCTAATTCACTTGTTTCACCGGCACCAATAATAAGTGCTTCTTTCTTATAGAGATTAGCAAATATTTTTTCAATTACTTGTATTGCTGCAAAACTTACCGTTACGGCACCATGTGAAATTAGTGTTTCTTTTATTGCTCTTTTTCCAACCCTAATCGTTGTATCAAAAATTTTACGGGTTATTGTATTAGAAAATTTTTCATCGACGGAAAGACGGAAACTTTCCTTGGATTGACTTAAAATTTGACTGTCTCCAATAATAAGAGAGTCAATTCCGTAAGTAACTCTTGCTATATGAGAAATGGCATCTTTCGCTTTATATATCTCAATATGTTCATCATCCAAATTTTTTATATTTTTAAATTCTTTAAGTGATGCAACAATTTCTTTATGCGTTATTCTATTATGGCTCGGGACACCAAAAACTTCTGTTCTATTACATGTTGATAAAACAAACCCTTCTTTAAAAATTCCATTTTTTAGAACATGAATAAACTGAATTTGTTCTTCCTTGCTTAAATGAACTGCTTCTCTCAATTCAATTGAAGATGTTCTATGATTTATGGAAATTCCAATAAAATTCATACGAAAAACTGGTTTTGTACTTTTTTAATAAAATGAATGAAAACTTTTTACCAGTATATTAAATACTAATAAAGACCCTAACGCCAATGCATAACCCAGTAACGAAAAAATAATTACCTTTTTACCATATAATTTTGCACTAACCTTTGCTAAAATTCCAACACCGAAAATGAGCCAAATAATTCCAATTGAAATTAATTTAGGATCTGAATAAGTTATATCCGGGAAGGCACTTGGCAGCCAGATAAAACCAATCATAATTGAGAGGGTAAGTAAAATAAAACCAATAATTACCGAATAAAAATTTAGTTTTTCTAAAATTTCCAAGCTCGGCAATCTGTTAAATATTAGTCCATATTTATTTGATTTAATGTTCTTGTAAAGTAAAAAAAATAACCCCCCGTAAACTGCAGCAATTGTAAATCCCGAATATCCCAACAAAGCACTTATTACATGAATACCTAGCAAATTATTTCTAAGAACATCTTTAACCTCAAAAGTATCTACAATAAATATTGAAGAAATTACTTGAAATAATAGAGAAAACATTAAAATAAATGCACCGGTATCTCTAACATCCGTAAGAAGCTCTAAAAGGAAATATGCAAAACTTAATGAAAAAGCAAGAACTGTAAAAATTTCAAATTTATTTATAATTGGCGGATGATCAAATTCTAAAGTTCTAAAAAGCAGATAAACAAGATGAACAAACAAGGTAATAAAAAGAAATATTCTTTTTGAGTTATAAATTTTATTACCTTCTTTTAAAAAATTATACAAGTAAATACCAAAAGTACTTAAATAAAGAAATGGCAAAAGAATATTTATTGTATGTATTGTGTTTAACATCTTGCTTTAGTTTTATAAAATATTTTACGTTATTAAAGTTACAAATTTGCTTCCAAAAATTACCCATTTATTTTCTATTTTTTCTAAAAATATTATACAAAAACCAAGTATATTTTAATTCGAATTATTGATAAAAAGTGATTTGTACAATAATTATAAATAGGATTTAAAAGAAAGCTATTTTTAGAATATTATTACAAATACAGATTATTAAGTTTTTTTCTATAACAAAATCAGTAAGCAGTTAGTAAAAGAGATTAACATATTTATAAATAATAAATTAACAAGGAGCTAAATATGAAGAATTCATTCATTCTTCTAATATCATTTTTATTAGTTACAACCATTTTTTCACAATCATTTGAATCTGATAGATTGCCGATTGGGGATCTTAGCAGAAAATATAACTTTTGCGCTGTTAAACTAGACAAAATATTTAACACACAAACGAATAAGGAATCAACTTTTGATCAAATGATTGAGCAACTGAAAAATAAACGGATAGTAATGATAGGAGAAACACATACTAATCAATTACATCACGACGTACAATTCGAAATTATTAAGGGATTAGTTGAAGCATGTAAGCCTGTAGTTCTTGCTTTGGAAATGTATAACCCGACTCAAAACGAGGCTTTGGCTAAATGGAGCAGCGGAAAAACCGACCCGAATACTTTTATGAAACAAACCGGGTTTTTAACTAGTTGGGGACATAATTACAGGTACTATAAAGCAATATTTGATTATGCAAGAGAGAAGCATATACCTCTTTATGGTGCTAACATTGAGAGAAAATATACTTCAATAATTGGAAGAGGTGGATTGGATAGTTTAACAGCAGAAGATTTAAGAACTATTCCTCATATTGATACTTCAACTGTTGAACACAAATTTTTAATTAAGGTTTTAATGCAGGGTATGGACGCATTAATGCCAAAACAATTCAATAACATGTATCCTGCTCAGTCTTTGTGGGATGCAGCTATGGGAGAAGGAGCAATTAAGGTTGCTTTAGAACATCCCGAAGCAACAGTAGTTGTTTTAGCAGGCAGTGGTCATGTAATCTATAATCTGGGTATTGGTAGAATCATAAAAGATAGAAGTAATTTGTCATTTGCTTCAGTTGCTGTAGTTGATATATCTGAAGATGAAGAAGAATCCGGCATAATGAAAGTAAAAAAGGATTCAAAAAAAGAAAATAGTGAAAATAAAAATTCTGTTAATATGCACCATAAGCAAACAAAAAATGAGCATGAAAAAGTAAAAGAAGAAAAAATGGTTAAAGCTAATCCTCATTCAATGATGGGAATGGACGATACACCATATAGAATAGTAATTAGAAGTTATGCGGATTTCCTTTGGGGAAAGAAAGAGATGGAACATGAAAAATATCCGGCATTTGGATTTAGTGTTAGTAACGAACAAGAAAAAGGCGGTTATAAAATTAAGAGGGTTTTACCCGAAACAATCGCTTATGAAAACGGTTTAAAAAAAGGAGATATTATTCTCTCTATCGATGGTAAATCTTTTGATACTTCTTTTGAACTAAGGAGATATTTACAATTTAAAAATTGGGATGAGGAAATATCTTTTAGCATTTTAAGAGATGATGAAAACAAAGAGGTTACTTTTACAATAATACCAATTGAAGATTCCGAATAATAAAACTAAGAATCATTATGAGAAACCTCTGAAAAATTAAAAATATTATGGAGTTGTCATTTCGAATCCCGATGTTTTTTATTGGGATGAGAAATCTTGTTTTTAATTTAAATTATAAGATTCTCACGCCTGCCTGCCGGTAGGCAAGTCGCTTCGCTCCTCAGAATGACTGACTCTTTTAATTTTTCAGAGGTCTCTATGAATTATAATTAACATTTAAGAGGCACAAATATGCTTAAGAAAATTGTATCATTTATATTGTTACTGTCCATTTATATTTCTGCGCAAAACTCAAATATTCATCATAATATTAATGCTAAAATAAAACCAAGTGTGTCATTTATTGAAGTTATCGATACTATAATTATTCCGGTAAATCAGTTAAACAGCGAAATAAAGTTTAAACTTCATCATGCTTTGGAAGTGGAACAGAATGAAATGATTACAAAACTTGACGGAACTGTTTCAGCTAAAGATATTGGGATGGATAAAGATGATGTTACTTCCGCAAGTGACCTGAAACTTAATGTTTACAAGGTTAATATCCTAAGTGGACATAAAGATGAAGTAAAATTGATTGTTAAATATAAGGGAAAGATAAAATCTGCCGTAAAGCAAAGTGCGGAGAATTATGCAAGAGGTTTTAGCGAATCTCCCGGTATTATTTGGGAAAAAGGTGTTTACCTCGCCGGGTCAACATATTGGGTACCATATTGTAATGATGAACTAATTACATTTAACCTTACAACAACAGCGCCAAGCGGCTGGAAAACAGTAACTGTTGGAAAAAGAACTTTAGATAAAAATAATATCGACTCTCATATTGACAGATGGGAATCTCCTACTCAGCAAGAAGAAGTATTTCTAATAGCCGCACCTTTTCATGAATATTCTTACCCAATGGGTGCAATTACTGCTTATGCATTTCTCCGTACTCCCGATGAAGGTTTAGCAAATAAGTACTTAGAAACAACAGCTCAGTATATGGAAATGTACCGCAAATTAGTTGGACCTTATCCTTATACAAAATTTGCACTGGTTGAAAATTTGTGGGAAACCGGTTACGGAATGCCTTCTTTTACACTTTTAGGTGAAAAGATAATTCGTTTTCCGTTTATACTTCATTCTTCCTACCCGCATGAACTACTCCATAATTGGTGGGGTAATTCAGTATATGTAGATTTTGAAAAAGGCAACTGGTGCGAAGGACTTACTGCATACATGGCTGATCATTTAATTAAAGAACAGCGCGGACAAGGAGAAGAGTACAGAAGGGCTACTCTTCTGAAATATACTAATTATGTTACTCCTAAAAACGATTTTCCCATTAATAATTTTTTATCCAGACACGATTCTCCAAGTGAAGCCATTGGATATGGTAAAGTACTGATGGTAAATCATATGTTAAGACGTAAAGTTGTAGATGATCTTTTTGTAAAGGCTTATCAAAAGTTTAATAGAGATAATAAATTTAAAAGAGCATCATTTGATGATATTAGAATTGCGTTTGAGGATGTTACCGGTGAAGACTTCAAATGGTTTTTCGATCAATGGGTAAATAGAACAGGTGCACCGGAATTAATTTTAGAAAATGTTGATTTAAAACCGGTCAGAAATCTTTACAATTTATCATTCACTTTAAAACAAGTACAAAACGATGTAGTATTCTATCTTGATGTTCCTGTTGTTATTGTTACAAATAATGGTTTACAATATAAAACTATTGCAATGAATACAAAAGAAATTCAATTTAATGTTCCTATTAAAGATAAACCGTTAAAAATATTGGTTGACCCTCAATTTGATATATTTAGAAAATTGGATCCGAGAGAAACACCGCCAACTTTTACCAAAGCTTACGGTACTGAAGAAACCTTAATTGTTTTACCTGATACGAACAATAAGGATTACCTACTCTATAAAGATTTTGCTGATAAATGGATTAAGGGAAAAGACCATAAATTTATAGTTAAATCCGAAAACAAAGTTGATGAACTACCTGCCGATCAGACTGTTATGGTTCTCGGCTTTGATAATAAATTTACATCAGTGGTAAATGCTTCTATAAAAGAATTTGGTTATGAAATATTAAACAGCAGCGTTAGATATGGTAAAAGAACAATTCCATTAGAAGATAATAGTTTTTTTATCTCGGTGGCTAACCCCAAAAATATTAAAACGGTTATTACACTACTTTCTATCGGCAACAAAAATGCTTCTGCAGGATTGGTTAGAAAACTTCCTCACTACGGTAAATATAGTTATCTCGCATTTTCCGGAAGTGAACCTACTAATATTGATAAAGGTCAATGGACTGCAAATAATTCTCCGTTAGTAAAAAATATTGCATCTCCTTCATCTGATGTTAAAGTAAAACTAGAAAATAGAAAAGCATTGGCAACATTAGCCCCTGTTTTTTCAGCAGACAGAATGATGGACGTAATTAAATACCTTGCTTCCGATGATCTGAAGGGACGAGAGGTTGGAACTCCTGAAATAGATTTAGCTGCTGAATATATTGCAAATAAATTTCAAGAATACGGTCTACAGCCCGGAAGTGATGAAGGAACTTATTTTCAAGAATGGACACAAGACGTTCTTGATAAGAATGATGTTCACTTAAAAAATATTATTGGAATTATTCCCGGAACAAATCCCAACCTTTCAGAAGCAGTTGTTATTTCAGCTCACTATGATCATCTTGGACTTGGTTGGCCCGATGTTAAGAAAGGAAATGAAGGGAAAATTCATAATGGAGCTGATGATAATGCAAGTGGAGTAGCAGTTTTACTTGAACTGGCTAAAACACTTGGTAAAACTCATAAGCCTGCAAGAACCATTATCTTTGTTTCATTTACAGCCGAAGAAGAAGGACTTATAGGTTCCCGATATTTTATTAATAACTATAAAAAATATCCGCCAAATAAAATTTTAGCAAACTTGAATATTGATACTATTGGAAGGTTGTTCGGAAGAAAAATTATGGTACTTAACAGTAATACGGCAAGAGAATGGAAATTCATTTTTATGGGTACAAATTTTACAACTGGAATTGAATCGGAATTAATTACACAAGATTTAGATGCAAGCGACCAAATGGCATTTATTGAAAAAGGAATTCCCGGAATTCAATTATTCTATACAGGTATTGATTCTGACTATCATGTCCCTGAAGATGATGTAGACAAAATTGATAGCGACGGATTAGTAAAAGTAGCAACTGTAACTCGTGAAGTTCTTGAGTACTTGGCAGATCGTGAAGAACCAATGGCGTTTACGGGTAAAATAAAAGATAAAAGTAAAAAGATTAAAGAAAAAAGTAAGAAACAAGGCAGAAGAGCTTCAACCGGTACAATGCCGGACTTTGCGTACTCCGGTGAAGGTGTTAGAATTGGAGGTGTTTCAGATGATTCTCCTGCTGCTAAAGTTGGGCTGATTAAAGGAGATGTTATAATATCATTTGATGGTAAAACTGTAAAAAACTTAAAGGATTATTCAAACTACTTAAAAGAACATCAACCCGGTGATACGGTTAAACTAACCATTGATAGAAACGGTGAGAAAAAAGAAGTAGAACTTAAACTTGGTGAAAGATAAAACATAAATCTATTTGAAACGTCATTGCGAACCAAATGTTTTTCTTGGTGAAGCAATCTGTAGAAAAGTTGGATAAATTTTATTGTATATTAATTTTCCATAGATTGCTTCGTCGTAAACTCCTCGCAATGACGTCACTTAAAATTACATTGTTAAAGACATAATTGCTTTAGCTGTATGCAGCCTATTTTCAGCTTCATCAAATACTATTGAAATATTTTCGTTATCTAGGATTTCATCGGTTACTTCGTTATTTCTGTCTGCCGGAAGTGCATGCATCAGTTTTACATTTTTATCCGCCAGTTTGATTCTTCTATCATCGCAAATCCAATCTTTATACTTCGCCAAATTTTCAGCCATTTCCTTTTTACATTCATCTTCATTATCTAAATATTCTTGAACTCCATAATGACCAAATCCGCCCCAGTTTTTGGGGATAACTATTTGTGCTCCTTCAAATCCTTCATCCATATCATTTGTAAATTTAATAGAACCTCCACTTACTTCAGCATTCTTTTTAGCTTTTTCAACAATATAATCACTAAGTGGAAATTCCTTTGGATGTGCAATAGTTAAATCAATTCCGTAACGAGGAAAAAGTAAAGCTTGTGTCTGCGGTACCGATAGTGGTTTTGAATGAGTATCTGCATAAGCCCACGAAACTGTTACTTTTAATCCTTTAGGGTTTTTATCAAAGTGTTCAAAAATTGTTTGGAGATCAGCTAACCCTTGGAATGGATGATATACATCGTCTTGTAATGACATCACCGGTTTAGTTGAATGTGCAGCCATCTCGTCCAAATATTTTTTACCAATTCCATAGAAACAATTTCGTGATGCAATTCCGTGTCCCATACGTGAAAGAATAATTGCAGTATCCTTAGGAACTTCACCGTGAGAAATTTGCATTTTATCTGCTGTTAAATCATGAGCATGACCGCCGAGTTGAGTCATTCCGGCTTCCATGGAATTTCTTGTGCGCGTTGATTGCTCAAAGAAAATCATGAAAAGTGTTTTCCAAGG
>JAJRZB010000121.1 GCA_024275455.1 Bacteroidota bacterium
AATAGTAATTGTTGGTTCTATGCAGATTATTGATTTTTTATTAAAAATAAATCAAATTATTTTAATTAATCAGATATAGTTTCCATTTATTAAGATTTGTTAATATTCTTACCATTTCAGAAAATTCATATATCTAAAAACCCAACTTTTATAATTGCAATATTTTGGATACAAAAAGTTGTTTTTTTTTGATTCTTCTTCTAACTAAACCAAAAGAAATGATATGACACTTAAAGACACATAAAATATGAATAAATATACCAGTTTCATTTTTCTTTTTTTTAGCTGTTTTTCAAACTCCAGAAACTCATTAACAGAGTTTCTGTTAGTATAGTCTTCTTCAAAATAAACATTCATGAATAATTACTCTAACTAGTTTAAAAATAATGGGCAACTCAAATAACGAGCTGCCCAAAGGGGGAAAATATGAAACTATTTTAACAATAACATTTTTCTTGTTTGAACAAAATTATTTCCTGAAATACCTTTTGCAGATATTCTATATATATACATCCCTGAACTTAAGTTTCTATTTCCGGATGCATTAAATTCAACTGAATAATTGCCAGCATTTTGTTTAAGGTTTACTAACTGTGTTACTAATTCACCGGTTATACTATACACATCAACCTTAACTTCGGCTGTTTCCGGCAATGTATAATTAATTTTTGTTGAAGGGTTAAACGGATTAGGGTAGTTTTGTGATAATTTATAATCTCCCAGTACAATAGTAACCTCAACAACGTTTGAATATTCAAACTTACCGTCAATATCTATTTGTTTTAAGCGGTAATAAAATTTTTCTCCGCCGGTAAGATCAGTATCCACAAAAGAATATGTTTTAGGAGAATTGCTATTTCCATGCCCTGAAATAAATCCGATATTTTCCCAATTATTATCAGCTTTTTTTCTTTCTATTTCAAAACCGTAGTTATTTACCTCGGTAGCAGTTTCCCAACTTAATTCAACTGTTCCTAAATTATATATACCAGTAAAAGTTACTAGCTCAACCGGAAGCGGTTGATCAATTTGCGTGGTAAAAACACCTCTGCCGTGTGTACCAACTCCTAATGTAACAACACTTATGGCATTTGTTGAAGATATAGATTCACTGCCGGAAGTTTTTGGTAATGTACCTGTATCAACTCTCCAATCCAGCATTGTACAAACAACATTGCCAATTGAGTTAACGGCTTCTTGCGTCCAGACCGTTGAACTGCCATTTAACTGCGTAGTAAAATAAACACCAACACTGGTAGCAAGGAAATAATGAGGTGTACCCGAAAGTGTAAACATTGCCGCATGCCTTACGGAAGGACCACTTCCACCGGCAAAATTACCGTCAACATTTGTCCAGCTTGTACCACCGTCTGTTGAGTACCAAAGTCGCACCACATTATAATTACTAAATACAACCATTACTTTATTTTTGTCGCTCGGGTCAACGGCAATGCCGCTAACATAACCACCGCTTGGAAATGAACCTCCGGTAATATCGGTTTTAGTGGGTGAAGAACCAGAATTAGGATTTGCAACCGAATAAACCTTACCATTATCAGTACCATAATATAGCACTGAATTATCAGACATACTCATGCCAAAAGCACTTACTTGCGCTCCACCTGTGATAGTTGTACTTGTTAGATAAGTCCAATTAGTTTGTGTTGCATTTACAGCATCATCATTTCTCCAGACACCTGATTCTCCCGATGCATTTCCACCGGCATAATAAAGATATTTTGAATCCGAAGGGTCTAATAAAATCGGATTAATAAACATTGGGTTCTGAAGGCCTGAGGGCTGAATTGGTACTGAACTTGTGAAACTTTGGTCAGGACTTTTTGTATATCTATCTAACTTACCTTCTGAAGTGCTTAAATAAACAGAATTATCAGCATCAGGGGCAACTTCACATGTAGCTCCATCGCCACCGCTATTAATAAACCAATCTTGTAAACCGGCTGTCTTTGTAGTAAAATTCCCTCTATCTTGAGCGCCTCCGGCAATATAAGGGTCATTTGCATCCGGGGCTATAGAAATAGCATAGAATTGAGTTACGTTATGTGTTTCTCTTTTATAAACCCAATCAATTGGATTTGGATTAGTTCCCGGGGCAGTTATATCCGCTGTTATATGAACACCTCCGTCATTTGCAACGTAACATTTCTTTGAATCGCTATGATGAAATATTCCTTTATGATTATCGGGATGGTCTTTGATATAATCACCAAAAACATTAGTATCCCAAGAACCGCCGGTTCCTAAACCACCAACTCTAGTTGTATTACTGCTTGTAGCAAAACCGTCTGTTGAGCGCCATAAAATTACTCCTCCAAGCAATACAAAATTTTCATCATCAGGTTTAACGGAAAGAAGCATATTATATCCGCCTTGAGTATTTACATCTGTACCGCCGGGTAAATTAGCACTTCTGTTTGTCCAACTTACACCTTTATCAGTACTAACCCAAAGTTCGTTATTATGTGTGGGTTCATCCGTTCTTTGCACAAAGGCATAAACATAATTTTCATTACCGGGAGCTATAGCCAAAACAATTCTTTTATAATCATTCGAAAAACCCGCTGGGGTTACATCTGTATAATTAATCCCGTCAGTAGATCTGGCAAGTCCTCTATTTGTAGCACTTCCGTCATAATCCATGGCAACAATCACATAACCGGTTGCAGGTCCAACGGCCACATCTGTTTTTGCCTGATAAATATCTGCGGAGCGAACATTTGTCCAATTGGTACCTCCATCAACAGAACGCCAAATACCGCCACCGGTAGCCGCATAAATTTCGTCTTCACCTGCATTTGTAGGGTCTATAGCCAAATTGAAAACATATTGCCAATC
>JAJRZB010000122.1 GCA_024275455.1 Bacteroidota bacterium
AAATCAATTTTACTGTTTCCTATTTCCATCTAATTAACAATATGAACATCAACGCCAATCGCTTTGATTTTTTTAATTATTTTTTTCGGTGCAGTGTTATCTGTGATAATCTTTGAAACATTTTTAAAACTTGAATATGTAGATAGTCCGTTTTGCAAAAATTTACTTCCGTCAACTAAAATAATTACTTCCTTCGCAAATTTAATTATTATTTTTTTTAACTCAATTTCAAGGAGATGAGAATCAGTTAAACCATGCTCAATAGAAATACCCCATGCACCAAGAAAAGCCTTATTAATATTAAGATTTTGAAAAAACTCGCTTGTTGGTATTCCTGTAATTGAACCTGATATATTCCTTAAATAACCGCTTGGCAATAATACATTAAAATTTTGACAACTCATTAATTCAATTGCTGTCCAAATTCCAGTAGGAATAATTGTAATCTCTTTCAGATCATCGTTCTCTCTTAAGGATTTTGCCATTGACAAAACAGTAGTGCTGGAATCGAGCAAAATTGAATCATAAGAACTTACAAATTGTGAAGCATATTTACCAATTTTAATTTTATTTTGAGAATTTTGATTTTTTCTAATTTGAAATGAATACTCCTGGCGAATTCTTTCTTCCAACAATTGAGCTGCACCATGAACTCTTAAAACTTTCCCTTTTTCAGCCAGTTCTGTTAGATCTGATCTTATTGTTACTTCCGAAACAGAAAGCAATTCACTTAGCTCGGAAACGCTTACTTTATTTTTCGATGCAAGTATCTCAAGTATTTTTTTATGTCTTTCAATCATTTAAACATAGTTTTATTATAATAGTAGTAAATTAATAAAACTTACGTTTAATTTCTAATCATTTACGTTTATTTACGTTTTGTCATGTAAAAGAATACTTTAATATTTTAGATATTTAGAGATAATTCTATAAGAACAACAAATTTCTTACTTACTATTTAAGGATTTTTTAATATTCACTTTTTAAAGTTAATGTTATATTTGAATATTTTTTTTATAATCAAGAAAAGTAAATTAATATTTAGCGAGACAGATAATTGGAATGTATTTTTGACTAAAATAAAATATTATCCGTTCGAAACTATTTTTCGCAAAGTTCTTTTAATTTATTTAGCCCTTTACTAAACTCGGCATCCATAGATTTTTCAAAATTCATAAAAAGTTTCACAAGATTCATAGGATATGGCATTTTACTTTTGAAACCCCAAGCAGCTTCTGTTTCTTCTCCTCGATCAAGTAGTTTTACATAACCATTGGCAAAACTTTTAAATGGTTTAATAAAGTTTAACTTAGTCTCGAAGAGTGTCGGCTCAACAATATTACTAATTTTCTGACTCCCTTCACCCACATTTTTAACATTACTTACCCAAAATTGTTCTGCACCAACTGTACCGTCAATTCCGATAAGAGTTTTTTTCATATTCGGATCTTTGTCATTCCAAGGGCTCCACTTATCTAAGGCTGTTAAACTATTTGTATATTTCCATACTTTTTTAATTGGAGATTTAATTAAAATTGATTTTTCGTAGTTCAGTTCCCTTGAAACAAAGCCTGCCAATAGAAGCAGAAGTAATATTAGACCTATAATAATATATACAATAGTCATTTTGCCTCCTTAAATAATACAGCACTTTGATTATATGAGTAAGTAAATCTTATAGATTTTTTCCAATCCTGGCAAGTAGATTTTTTAATCCGACTGTGATTTTTCCAATACTATTATTTAATTGGTCAACACTATTTTGAAGTATTTCTACCTTCTTTTCAATATTGTTTGGAACTTGGTTTTGAGAATTGCCAGGCACTAAACTTATTATTGTTCCGCATTGATGGCATACAAGTGCAAGATACTCATCATCTGTTGCAATTGGTGAAATCATTTGAATTTGGAATATACCGGTCCTGCATTTCGGACAAATTGCTGAATTCAACTTTACCCCCTAGTTAAGATGAGATTCGTTAGATAAGAAATTTATTAATAAAGATATAAAATATTTTGAATAAAAAAAATATTTTGTTCTCTATTGCAGATTACAGAAAGGTAGTATTACTTAATGGAAATATTCAGTATTATTTTTTATAAAACATTAATTATTAAAGTACTTATCTCATTTTAATTTACTTTAAATTTTAAATAATAATCTTTGCAAATCATCTTTACCTAGTAAAATAGCCTGCTTAATATCGGATTTAGCTTCTTTCTCTTTGTCTAACATTAAATTACAATAAGCCCTCCAAACATACGGTTCAGGGAAATGATGTAAATTTGCTATAACAATATTAAGATCAGCAATAGCCATATTATAATTTTTCAGTTTTGTTTCAGCAATTGCTAAAAAAAAATGCGCATAATAAGTAGACCAATCATACATAGGCAACAAATTTAAAGCATGAATAAAATCATTTTTAGCATTATTAAATTCTCAAGCAAAAGATAACATTCCCCTCTATGCAAATAACAAAACCCGCACTCAAATGTAGAAGGTTTAAGTTCAATGAATTTAGAAAAATATTTAATCGAACTGCTAAAGGAATTAAGATGATACTCAGTTAAACCAAGTAAATAATATATATCAGGATCTGTACTATTTTTCAAAATTGACAATAATTCTTTTTTAGTACCCTCATAATCTTTAACTGAATATTTTAATAGTGCATCTTCAAAATAGTTATTGTTGAGTTTTTTTATTACATAATCTTCTTGATAGAAACTCTCGTCTAAGTTTCGTATCACAATTTCCCCCAGAAAGTGAGATAGAAAATGCTAGGTAAAGAAAATTAAGAATGTAGTTGTTAATTAATCGAATACATCAATTAATATATAGAGAAATTTTTCGGGTTTTTAAAAAATTATTATCGATTTTCAAATTTATTGAACTCTTTTCCATTCCAGAATTTGATTTGGCTTAATAATATTTGCTTATACTCGTCTGTATCAGAAAGAGGATATTCTAATATTCCTTTTTTAACAAGTTTATCACGTTCTTCGTTATAAGCATCGATCAAAACTATATTAATAGGTTCAAATTTAAAGTTAAACCTAACTTCTATATTCTCTCTTGGTTTAATTGCACCATGTTTAATTAATTTTACAGAAATATATTTTTGCTTTTCTTTTATTTTGCATCCAAAAGAAGAAAAATATTTTGAAAAAAAATATTCGAAATAATCAGGTTTGGGAAGTAGTATATATTTCTCAAAATCTGCTACTGGGATATTTGAGAAAGTATAATTTGGAGATGAAGGTGATTGTCCTGATAATTTATTTAGTTGAATCGAAAATAATACTGCAGATTTTAAACCATTATTGATACCTGAAGCAATTAATTCAACATTGCCGTCATTATCTATATCTTTTAATTCACCATCTCTTATGCCTCCTGAATGCCACAAAATATTTCCTACTCTTTTACCGGTTGTTAAATCAATTTTAATTATAGCTGTAGGATAATAAGGTTTATGCTGAGAATAGGCAATAATTGTTTTTTTATCATCAATATTAGTTATTCCAAGAATTTTGGAAGATGAAAATGAATTAGTAAAAATTTCCTCTTTAGTTGAAAGGTTCTGATAATTAAATTTATACTTCCAGATTATTTTACCCAGATTA
>JAJRZB010000123.1 GCA_024275455.1 Bacteroidota bacterium
CATTCTATTAACTATTGTTATACAAAACTATCAACCGGAACAGCTTGCCCGTATTTTTTTACGGTAAGTGAAGAATCTCAATGTTAAATATTAGTCCTATTTTGAGATTTTTCGTTCCGCTTAATATGACGAAAATATTAGGATTGCATAACGTGGGTTAATAAATATCACAATACGGATAGAGAAATTGAAAATAAAAATTTTAATAGAGGAATTATGTCATTTTATAAAAAATTATCATTTCAAGTTATAATTCTTGTTTTTTTTACTTTAGCAAATTTGTATGGTCAAGAACAAGATTCGGTTAAAAATTACTGGATATCCCCCGTTGAGGTCAACGCTAAAAAGTTAAACCTGGGAGAATCGTCAAATCAAATATCCAAAGATAATCTAAGCAATATTTTAGATAATCATGGGTTTCACCTTATTAAAAAGGGAGTGTATTTTGCACAAGATATTTATGCAGATGGGTTTAAGAAAGGAGATATTAATGTTGTTGTAGATGGTGAAAGATATCATAGTGCATGCCCGAATAGAATGGATTCTCCGTTAGTTAGGGTAAACCCTTTGGAATTACAATCTGTTGAGTTGATTAAAAGCAGCTCAAATTTGCAGTCCGGATTAGGTGGGGTAGTTTATTTTACAAGATCGCTACCCAAAGAGAATTTTAACTTAAAAGCAGATATTACTACAACGGTTGGGGCACTTACAAGTACAGATATAGCTTTATCGGGTGATTTCAAAAATCATAGATTATCATTTAGATATGCAGAAGGTACACCTTTTGAAGATGCGGAAAACAATACTTTTGTTGATTCTTACGGGTACAAAGATAATTACAAATATAAATTAGCGGAAGTTTTATTCCGTGGTAATATAAGTGACTGGAATTATGGAATGTCTTTTACTTATACGGATAATATATCATTCCCGTATCTTAAAATGGATGAAAGACTTAATTGGGTTTACAGCGGATTTGCAAGATACAAAAGTCATAAGTTATATTTTAATTATACGCATCATATTATGGATAACGGCTTAAGAGTAAGCCCGATGAGGATGGAAACCAATGCAAAAAATTTAACCATCGGAGCAATTGGCAATTTCTATGAAGCAGTTTTTAGAAGTTGGAAAGCTGATAATTATTTCAAATCACCAATGTTTTATTTTACAAATGATCTTATGCCGAATGTAAATATGTATATGGTTAATTTATTTAAGACATATGATTTTTCCGGTTTTACGCTGCACGGCAAAGCTGGTTTTAATTATCAAAATATCAATGAGGAAGAAAGGAAAGAGTTTTATCAACAAATTTATGACGATGTTAAGACTTCAAGATTTTTCCCGACTTTTAGTATCGGGTTGTCTCACATGACAGCGATAAATAATAATTTAGGAGCCGGATTTTTGATTGAAGCAAACAGTGAAGCTCCCGAAACCGAAACGATGTTTATAGCCGTTAAAAAACCGGGAACCAAACCTGCTTGGGTTGGCAATCCCGAATTATCACAACCGGTAAAAGCTTCCATTAGAGCTTCTCTACATTATAATTCGTTTACTCTTGAAGCATATGGTACCAGGGTATGGAATTATGTAAATTTAACAAGAACACAGGTTGTAGGGAATAATTTCTTAACCTATAATAATATTGATGCAATGATTTATGGACTAAATCTAAATGGGAAGTATGAATTTATTGAATTGGATGCCTCTTATACATGGGCTAAAAATATAACTTCAGCTTCGCCACTTTCTGAAATTACTCCGTTAACAGTGCATACAACACTTGTTTCACCAAAGTATTACGGGGTAAGATTTTTGTTAAAACATATATATAATGATGCACAATTAAGAGTGGATGAGTCTTTAAACGAAGTAACCACACCGGCTTGGAACAAGTTAAATATAGGATTTGATTTTAATTATCTTAGTTATACAATTTCAGTAATGGTGGAAAATATAACTAACCAGCAATACTATCAACATCTGTCATTTTTACGTGATCCTTTTGCTTCAGGTTTTAGAGTTTATGAACCGGGAAGAACTTTTCGTATAACTTTAAAGACGAACCAATTGTTCTAAAAAAAGTGATATATTTTAGCCGGAAGTAGAATAACTTCCGGCAAAGTATTTCATAATATTTTATTTTTTTTGTTCTACAAAACTATCAAAGTCAATAACAGTATTTGTTTCAGCTGATTTATAAATTGCTAAAACAATTGCCAATGATTTTAGACTTTCCTTACCTGAAACCGGCGGGGGTTCATTATTATTTATAGCATCTGCAATAGCTTCAAATTGATTTTTGTGTGGCTCAATAGAGAAATTATTAAATGGGCTTGATGCCCCAACTGCATGCACATTTTCTTTGTTTATATTATCTTTTGTTTCATCTGCTATTGATATTTCAACATCATCACCATTAATTATAATGGAGCCTCTTTCTCCATGTACCTCAATTCGTCTTGGTTGTGCCGGTTGGATCGAGGTTGATGCTTCAATTACACCAATTGCTCCGTTTTTAAAACGTAGAGTTGCTACTGCATTATCTTCACCTTCAAGACTATGTATAAATTTTCCGGTTTGAGCAAAAATTGATTCTACATCACCCATAAACCATTGGAGTAAATCAATAGTATGAATTGCTTGATTGATAAGAACACCGCCGCCGTCAAGTTTAATTGTCCCGCGCCAAGCACCGCTATCGTAATATTTCTGTGATCGGTACCATTTTATATATGCATCACCCATAAATAATTTACCGAGTTTTTCCTTATCAAGCAGCTCTTTCAAATTACTTATTTTATTGAGAAAACGGTTTTGATAAATTACAGCTAATTCAACATTATTTTCATTGCAGATATTTATAAGTTTTTTAGCTCTCTCTAATGTTACTTCAATTGGTTTTTCAACAATAACATGTTTTCCGGCTTCGGCAGATTTTTTACCGTAATCAAGATGAGTTCCATTCGGAGTACAAATTGAAACGGCATCAAGATTTTCATCTGAAATAAATTCTTCCCAATTATCATACCATTGAATATTATACTTTTCACTAAAATTTTGTGCTTTTTTTTGATTACGGCTATAAACTGATACGAGTTCTGTATTTTTAGTTTCAATCAATGCTTGTGCATGAATATCAGATATATTGCCGATACCAACTATTCCTACTTTTAGTTTTTTACTCATTTTTTAACCAGATTATTTCATATTATTTTTCGAATATTACTATTGCTGAATTTGGTGGTATATTGCTTATACCATTAAAACTCACTGGTTCAGGATTTTCGGGTGATGCAGAAAAAAGTTCTTTCGGTTTACCATCAAACTTAACTTTAATTTCGATAGGGTAGTTATAATTAAAGTTGGCTATCACAATAGCTTTTTTACCGGTTTTATTATCAATGTAAACAGAGTATTTATCATAACGTTTCTCATTAACTAAAACTTTTGCACCAACAGTATCGTGAAATTCTCCGTCCCAAAGAAAATTCTTATATAGTTTGCGCAATGAATCAACCTTTTTACCATAAGCCAATGTCATTGGTAATTCGTTTAATCTCCCTTTAAAATTACGAGGTTCATAACTAATGATATATCGATAGAGTAGAGCAGTATTAATCAAATTGCGGTCATTGTACCCTGAAATTGCTATCATCATTTCCTCATTGGGGGCAATATATCTATGAAGCGGAATATGGTCGAGATCAACACGGAAATAGGAGAGATGATACTGTCTGAATTCAAGATCATAGTTGCCTTCCCCGGCAAAAATATAATCGGGATTAATATTGTTTTTGACTATCTCAAATTCTTCAGCAAGAAATTTATCACCTGCAAAAATGTATGCTGGTACTTTATGACCATGTGATTTATCATAGCAATATTTTGCTCCGCCATGGTGTTGGTTTTCGTCAAAGAGCATTCCATCGGCGCCAATGTCTAATGTTTTTATAAATTCTGCAGTTGCAATTTGTCGCCAATCAGATGATAAATGACACATTGGAGAAAAGTGACGAGTATTAATTTCTGCAAGTTGTACATCCGTTTGATAAGCGTATCCGTTATAATAATACGGATAATCGTAAGGATCTTTTGTAGTGTATTTAATTAATTCGTTTTTGTACCAATTTGTTTCGCGGTCTGCCCACGTGAATTTAGTAAAAAGAATAATTTTTACCCCTAACTTTTGTACCTCTGAAATTACATTTTTTAACTCTTGCCATGTCCCTAAACGGAGATCAATATCATGAGATGGATTATCTTTATCTTGTCCTCCTTTAGTCCAGCCTGTTACTTGAATTGCTTTAACGCCGTTTTCTACACAATCCTTCCCGATTTGCAGCAAGTCTTTGTATGTGTATCTAATATCATCTTCGGGATTGTTCATATGTATTTGCTGCCATGAGTGAACTTCATTAAACCATTGCGGCGTTTGCGGAGATTTGAACCAAGTAGCACGCCATTCCTTGTAAATATCAGCTCCTTTATGCCAGTCACCTTTATATGGTTTAATTACAACCGGTTTTAACTCCACAGATTCTTGCGGAAGAACAAAAGGGAAGTGAGTTGTGTAAAATTCGTAATGAACTGGCTGTCCGGCTAATGAATCGGTAGTAGGATTTACACCGGTATCCCATAACTCATAGCTTATATATCCCGGTTTAAGTTCCGTTTTAAATTGTAGTAGATCTCTTGTTGTTGTATCATGATATCCAACATATAAACCTTCGTTTTTATTGCCGAGAAGTGCGAAAGGTGTTGTCGGTGTTTCCATCCAATTGGAAGGATTATCAACTGCAAAATATCCCGGCTCATTCTGGAATTTAGGGTATATTTCAAATTTATTCATTCCACCGTAATCCATTCCTATTTGGGAAAAGCTTTCTGATTTATCCGGAATTACAAGGTCACCAAGCATTGGCCATCGGATTGTCTCAATAACATAAGGGGAATTATTTTCAAGTTCCCCGGTAAAAATCAATCCTTCTTCAGTTAACTGAGCAGTGGCTTTAAAGCTAATACTTAATTGATTACCATTTTTACTTTTAAGATTTTTCCAAGTGAATGTTACTTTTTTATTTCCTTCATTTAATTCAAGAAACGGCTCTTTCTGTTTAATGCCTACAATTGGGTTAAAACGTTGACCGGGTAAAGGAATACTCATATAAAAGGATAATCCCAGTTCTGCTCGATTTTCGATTTTCCAGTCGGTCACTTTGCTTGTTAATTGTTCAATTGCCCCGGTCTTCTCATTGAATACAACTTTTAATGTATTATTTTCTAATACAATTCCGTTTGCCTGAATTCGTGAAAAAGTCAGAATAGTAAATAGCAAAAAAAATAATTTTACAAATAAATATTTCATGCTCACCAAGGAGTTTAAGTCTTTGAAGAATAAAAATATTAATTTCCAACTCTACCATAAAAATTAACAATCATTTTTATAAAATGAACGAAATAAATTACTATATTTCCACATAACAATTTTCCAGAAATAACGATTGTTCTTTTTATAAATCATGTTAATATAACAAACTATTCAAAGTGTTTTGAAAATAAATGATGAATAAAATTTATTACAATCCCCAGACCTTTTTTTTAATGATAATTTTTGCAATGATATTACAATCAAAATTATTAGCACAGGAAAGCATTAATTATAAACCAAGTGAAGTAAGATGGAATAAGAGTCAGCACGAAAACTCTAATAACTCAAAAGATTTTTTGAAGACTATCCGGAGTAAAAAAGAATTTTATCAACAAACAGGGAAAAGAGGAAAAGAGTTTTTACCTAAACCTAATAATGATATTATCTATGTTATTGCTCATCGAGGTGTACATAATGGAATCCCGGAAAACACAATAGCCTCATATAAAAAAGCAATTGAGTTGGGCTGCGATTTTATTTAAATTGATATTCGTAAAACAAAGGATGGAAAATTTGTAAGTGTGCATAATTCAACTGTTGATGAATATACAGAAGGAAAGGTAACCGGAAAAGTAGCGGACTTTACACTATCAGAATTAAGGAAATTGAATATTGGCAGTAGAGTTGGACCGGAATGGGCAGATGAAAAAATTCCAACCTTTGAAGAAATTTTGCAATTGTGTAAAGGAAAGATAGGAATTTATCTTGATCTTAAAGAACCGGATGTTAAAGCACAGATTGAAATAATAAAAAAATATGGTATGGAACGGGAGATCATTTGGTATATCCCTGCTTCAAATATGAATGTGATAAAAGAAATAAAAGAGAATTGTTATAAATGCTTACCGATGCCGGACCCAGGTAAACAAGAGAATATAGAAAAAGTATTTAAAGAAATTCAACCCTGGTTTATTGCAACAGATATGGGAGAGTTGAATGAAGAGTATATGACGATAGCGAAAAAACATAACATAAAAGTCATTGTTGATGAAGATAAAGGAACCGAGGAAGAATGGAGTAAAATTATTGAATGGGGAACAGACGGTATTCAAACAGATAACCCGGAACAATTAATAAATTTTTTGAAGAATAAAAAAACGAGAGAAACAAAATGACGAATGATATTTTAATTGGAGAGAAAGAATATTTTAAAGGTATCGGCAAAATCTCTTTTGAAGGAAAGGGATCAAAAAATCCTTTGGCATTTAAATTTTATGATGAAAACCAAGTTGTAGCCGGCAAAACTATGAAAGAACATTTTCGATTTGCTGTTGCATACTGGCATACATTCTGCGGAACCGGTGCTGATCCTTTTGGTCCCGGAACAAAACAATTCCCTTGGGATGAAAATAACGATCCGATTGAAGCAGCAAAAGATAAATTAGATGCTGCTTTTGAATTTATAACAAAACTTGGCGTACCGTTCTACTGTTTTCATGATAGAGATTTGGCTCCTGAAGGTAATACAATTTCTGAAAGTGAAAAAATACTTAAAGAGATAGTAGCTATTGCAAAAGACAAGCAAAATAATTCCGGAGTAGAATTATTATGGGGAACTGCAAATGTTTTTTCACATCCCCGTTATATGAGTGGCGCAGCAACTAATCCCGACTTTAATGTATTGACGTACGCGGCAGCACAAGTTAAATCTGCTCTTGAAGCAACTGTTGAGCTTGGCGGAAAAAATTATGTATTTTGGGGTGGACGTGAAGGTTACTTTTCGTTACTTAATACTGATATGAAAAAAGAATTAGATCATCTTGCAATGTTTTTAACAAAAGCTCGAGATTATGGAAGAGAAATTGGATTTACCGGAACATATCTGATAGAACCAAAACCGATGGAACCTACCAAACATCAATATGATTTTGATACTGCAACGGCAATTGGTTTTCTGAGAGAGTATGGTCTTGAAAATGATTTCAAAATAAATATAGAAAATAATCATGCTACTTTGGCTCAGCATACATTTGCCCATGAGGTACAAACTGCTATTATTGCTAAAATGTTTGGAAGTTTGGATATAAATCAAGGTGACCCGCATAACGGTTGGGATACCGATGAGTTTTTACACAATCTTTACGATGGTGTTGAACTTATGATGATACTATTACAAAACGGTGGACTGGCAACCGGGGGAATGAACTTTGATGCTAAAACCAGAAGAAGCTCAACCGATTTGGAAGATATTTTTATTGCACATATTCACTCTATGGATACATTGGCTCGCTCGCTTCTAATTGCTGATAATATTCTTAAAAATTCCGACTACTTAAAAATGAAAGAAGAAAGATACGCTAGTTACAAAACAGAAAACGGACAAGCATTTGAAAATGGAGAACTCGGACTTAAAGAATTAACAGAAATAGCAAAGAAAAACGGTGAACCTAAGCAAATAAGCGGTAAACAAGAATTGTATGAAAGTTTAATAAATCAATATATATGATTTTATCTTTTGAGTAACTTGTAACATAGATTGCTTACAATCTACGAAATGAATAAACAGATTACCAACAATTTAATCAGCAAATATTTAATAGATTATTATTAAGAAAAAAAATGAAAAAATTATTTGCCGGTATCGATACCTCAACACAAAGTACAAAACTTGTTGTAATTGATTTTGACAGTAAAGAAGTTATTTTCAATGATAGTGTTGTTTATGATACCGATTTACCAACATACAATACCAAGAATGGCGTAATACAAAACTTAGGTGAAGGAGTCTCCGAATCAGAACCTACAATGTGGATTGAAGCATTAGAGCTTCTCTTTAAACGACTGAAAGAATCTAATATACCTCAAGAAAATATTAGAGCAATATCAGTTTCAGGTCAGCAGCATGGATTAGTTGCTATTGATGCAGAAGGCAATCTTACAAGAAAAACCAGCAAGCTGTGGAATGATTTCAGTACACAAGAAGAATGTGACTTGTTAACCAAGGCTGTTGGTGGTATTAGTAATATGATTGAAGAAGTGGGAAACAGTCAACTAACGGGTTACACGGCTTCAAAGATTTATCACTTTGTTAGAAATGAACCGGAAGCTTATAAAAAAACAACTACATTGTTTCTTGTTCATAATTATATTAACTGGTATTTAACAGGTGGAAAGAATGGCGGTGTAAGAGTGATGGAACCCGGAGATGCGTCCGGCATGGCTTTATGGAATCCTAAAACAAAAAAATGGTCAAAGAAAGTTATAAAAATTATTGCGGATGATTTATTTAAAAAACTTCCAAAAGTTGAACCGTCAAACAAAAGTATTGGATTTATCGGAAAAGATATAGCTGGTAAATTTGGTTTTGATCCTAATTGCAAAGTAGATGCCGGCAGCGGCGATAATATGTACGGAGCAATTGGAACAGGAAATATTAACCCGGGAATTGTTACTATTAGTCTTGGTACAAGTGGAACTGCCTATACATTTTTAGAAAAAGCTTTTATCGATCCGCTTGGAGAAATAGCTTCATTTTGTGATAGTACCGGAAACTATCTTCCGCTTGTTTGTGTAACAAACTTGGCAAATGGATATAATGAAATATTAAAGCAATATAATTTAAGTCATAGTGATTTTAACGAAATTATTAAATTAACTGAACCGGGTAATGAAGGCAGAGTTTTAATCCCTTGGTACCAAGGAGAAAGAACCCCAAGCGTTCCAATGGCATCACCGATTTATTTCGGATTTGGTTTGGGTGATTTCAAAAAAGAAATAATGATTCGTGCTGTTTTGGAAGCACACATTCTTAATTTGTACGATGGTTTTAAAAAACTGCCGGTTACAGTAAATGAGGTACGTTTAACAGGCGGACTTTCAAAATCAGAAGCTTGGCGGCAAACAATTGCAGATATTTTTGAAGCGGAAACTGTTCCGGTTAAAGGAGAAGGAGCAGCTCTCGGTGCCGCAATACATTCAGCTTGGGTATGGAATAATGAGGAAGCAACGAATATAAATCTAAAGGAAATTACAGATTTGTTTGTAAAGTTAGATGAAAGTAAAAGAACTAAGCCGATTAAAGAACACGTTTCTATCTATAGGAAACAGAAAGAACTTTATTCAGCTCTCAGTAATAAACTGAGAGAATCAGAGCATGGTAATATTTTTAAAATTAGAAATGAAATTTTAAATATTTCACTTAATAAAAATAAATAGTTGTAAAAATGGAACTAATTGAAAACTTAACGGAAATACTTGAATTGCTGTATGGAAAGGACAAAAAGGTTATTGCAAAACAATTAAATCGTTATGTGAAATTGTTAGATAGCTTTAATGATAAATTTCCTCAAAATGAAGTTTACTTATTCAGCACACCAGGAAGAACAGAAATTAGCGGTAATCATACAGATCATAATTTAGGCAGAGTTATTGCAGCAAGTGTTAATCTTGATTCTATAGCGGTTGTTTCAAAAAATGATTCTAAAAAAATAACTATTTATTCAAAAGGATATTCTGAACCTTTTAAAGTTAGTCTGGAAAGTTTAAGTAAAATCCGACAAGAAGAGGGTACAACTAATTCGCTAATAAGAGGGATTGCAGCAAGATTAGTGGAGCTGAATTATAATATAGGCGGATTTAATTGTGTAATGACAAGTGATGTTTGGCCCGGTTCCGGGTTAAGCTCCTCGGCATCTGTTGAAGTTTTGATTGGAAATATATTTAATACTCTCTTTAATGAGGGAAAAATAAAAAACGAAGATTTAGCAGTAATTGGGCAATGGGCAGAGAATAATTATTTTGGAAAACCCTGCGGTTTAATGGACCAGATGGCGTGTGCGGTTGGTGGTATTATTGCAATAGATTTTAAGAATCCGAATAATCCGCAAATTGAAAAAGTTAATTTTAATTTAGAATCACACGGGTATAAAATGCTGATTGTGAATACCGGCGGAAATCATAAAGATTTAACAGATGATTATTCTTCTATACCTGCTGAAATGAAATCGGTAGCGAAAGTACTTAATAAAAATGTTTTAAGGGATGTTGAGCCGGATGTATTTTTTAGCAATCTTAAAGTTATAAGAGAAAAAGTTGGTGATAGAGCAGCTTTAAGAGCATTTCACTTTATTACTGAAAATGAAAGAGTTGTAAAGCAAATAGAACTTCTGAGAAAAAATGATTTTCCTATGTTCCTTAAATATGTAAATGATTCAGGGAGTTCTTCTTTTAAATGGCTGCAAAATATTTACTCTACAAAAAATATTAAAGAACAAAGTATTGCTTTATCCTTGGCACTTACGGAAAGGTTTATTGAAGAAAAGGGTGAAGGGGCTTGTAGAGTTCATGGCGGCGGATTTGCCGGAACCATTCAAGTATTTTTGCCCGGAAAATATGTTGAAGAATATAAAAATTATATTAAATCGGTTTTAGGCAAAGGTACAACAATGGTTTTACAAATACGCTCTCAAGGTTCTATCTGCTTAAACTGATTTGAGCTTTTTTTAGCTTTTGTATATTCAATTAATAATCGAATTTTTAGCAAACTAAAGTCTTCTTCAAATAATCTTTCATCCAGCAATTTATTTCGAAAAAATCTGAAACCGGTTTGTTTGAAAAAGGAATAGTTTGTGTATAAGGAACAGGTCCGAATTCAGGAGTAATTGTGAGGTATTCTCTTTGCTCATTTTTAAATTTGTCTACAATTCTTTGCCACCAGCCAGTAAAAATTTCCAAATATACTTCCCATTCTTTGGCTCTCGGATCGGAAACTTGAGGACCTTCTTCAAACCCAACTCTTGCATGAATATGTTCGGCTCTTTTAATCCCTAATTCCAGAATCTCTTTTTGATCTTCCAACATAGTTTCAGAAACACAAGTCCAATGAGATAAGTCTATTGTTATTTTCAAATCAGGTAAAATATTAAAATATTGCTTTGCAGTAAGTGTTGAAAATAGAAAATGTTTTCTGTGAGTTTCATGAAATATTTTTATATTTTCTTTCTCTTGTATTCGATCGGCAATGCGTATGAGTTCTATATTCTTTTCTTTCTCCCAATAATCTCTGCCGGTATGAGAATTAATAAAAAGAGGCTTGAAGGATGCAGCATTCATAAGAGATTCGTTAAAAGTGGATTTGTATTCATCAAATTAACCGTTAGCTTGGTATTGATGAGCAATTATTTCCAAACTGTATTTATCCAATAAAAGTTGTAATTCATCTTTCTCTTTTTGCTTAAAGGGAATTCCTATTTCTACACCATCAAAACCGGCAGACTTAATCTTATCAAGCATTGGTTCCAATCCGAGATGATCCAATCCCCACCAACTGCAAAAGTATTTAATTTCCATTCAATTAACCTTTGCTGTATATCAAAGGATTTTGATTTTCATTGTTTAACAAATCTCCAATCTTTAAAGAGCTAACATATTCATCACTTAAAATGTTTTGCTTACCATTAAATGTACTTCCATCGGGCATAAAGGCACAAGTCATAGCTCTTCTAAAACCGTTAGTCATATTTGGTCCTGCTCCATGAATACAAAGTCCGTTATGAAACGAACAACTCCCGGCTTTTAACGGAGCTGCAACCGAATTAATAGAAGCGAGTTTCGGGTAATGGGTAAAAATTCCGTCCATATTTTTACCTATCCCGAAATTTTCAAAGTTTGTTTCTTTATGTGTTCCGGGAAGAAAATATAAGCAGCCGTTTTCTAATGTTGCATCATCAAGAGCTATCCAAATAGAAAGTGCTTCTCTGTTGTCGAAAGACCAGAAAGAAGAATCAACATGCCATGCGGTGGGATTTGCCCAAGGTTTTTTGAATAAAGCCTGATCATGCCAAGGACGTATTCCATTTGAACCGGAAAGCAAAGCAGCCATTTCTCCAATTCTTTCATCAAATATTAACTTTTTAACATTTTCATCAGTTTGCCACAAGTTTATAATTTGATCAAAAACTTTACCGAAGTATTCTGCATCTTCATTTATGCCGTCATCTTCCCCGGTTTTTATCATGCTGCCTGGTATTTTTATACCTTCTCTATCTTCAACTGCAGCTAAAACAATATTACGCCAATTATTTAATTCTTCTTTGTTTAAGAAATCTTCTATAATTAAAAATCCGTTTTCTTGGTAAAAATTAATTTGTTCTGTTGATATTGAATAATTCATTTTATGCCCTATTTTATTGAATAAAACTTAAGTGCTGCATATTAAATTAGTACAAAAAAAAGAGGCTTTCTTCTAAGAAAAAAAGAAGAGAAGAAATTGATTGAGAATTGTAAATGAATTGGCTGAATTGAAAATAATAAAAAAAGGATAAGATGTCAAAAAAATAATCTTGTAAACACAACAATATTAAATACGAAAAGAAATATTAATTACCTAAAAAACTAAAATAACAAAAAGGAAAAGTGGCGTAAGATGCTTATTTTTAAGTAGTTACAAATAAAAACAAAGCAAACAAACACCACTTTTCAGATGAACAAAAATACAAAACATTTAGCATATAAAACTCAAAA